>JBDTMO010000094.1:0-11977 GCA_039934235.1 bacterium
CCCGTTGCGTTCGCGTTCATGCGGCTTCCGATTTCACTCAAGGACTCGACGCTGCAGTCGAAAGACGTGCTTCTCCGATTCGTCGTGGATACATCGGGAGAAGCGATTCCAACCAGTGCGAGTGTATTGGAGTCACCGCATGGCATGTTGAGTGTCGACGCGTGCAAGGCGGCGATTGCGGCTCGGGCAACGCCCGCGCGTGATAGGGCTGGGCGTGGTATTCGGGCTTGGGTGCAGGTGCCAATGCGCGTTGGACGATAGTGCCCGAGTTCGTGCCTACGTTCACAGGGATCGTTGCGACTTGGATTCAGGCGTCGCCACTTGCTTGCGAGTGGGAGCTTGGCAAGGATAGAAACGGCGGAGCGCAGTTTGCGCTCCGCCGTTTGTGTTCGCCAGGATCTCCAGACGTTTCTGCGTGGTGAGCGTCAACGACACGCTGTCACACGGACTCCCCACTTACTTCGCGACAGGGCCCGAAGCGCACGTCACCGTCGCATGCATTGGCGTAATGATGCTCGATGTCACGCCTCCAGCAAGCATGTTCAGGAAGCTGTTTTCCGTCTCGATTTTTGCGACGCCCTGCGGACAATCGGTCTTGACGTTCAATACCGGAGGCGGGACCAGACCGGCAGCGAAAGAAAGCTGCCACGGCTTATCGATAACGGTGGTGCTCGCCGGAGCCCCGGTGATGACGGTGACGTGAAAGCAGCCCGAGAGGCCTGCCGCACCGAGCACAATAACTGCCAAATGACGACGCATGTTTGTGTCTCCTGGTACGGTTGTCTTAGAAACGAACGACGACAGGTTCGCCGCGCGCGATCGACTGAGTCACTGCACTGCGGAAGGCGACATCTCGCTCCGCTGCGGTCGCGTCCGACGCGACGTTGATCGTCACCCCGTTCTGCGGCAGGCTTGCGGTCCTCGAGGCGCACGTAACCGTCACGTGCCTTGGGGTGTAGATACCGATCGTGATGATCGTCAGTACCGCGTTGACGAACGATTCCTCGGTTTCCACAATCGCGACACCGCTGGGGCATTGCGTTCGCACATCGACTTGAGCGCCGGCCAAGCCAAAGATGCCGGTGTTGACGTTCCCCATGTCGATAACGGGAGTACCAGGTGTGAGACCGGTTTGAATAACCTGGTGATAACAGGCCATGGTAGCGACCGCGAGCAGCGACATCGCAAGCCAGCGCTTGGATCTCATGGTGGGGAACTCTCCGATTGACTGTGAGGAACTACCGGCGGGCTGACACACGCTTGCTCGTAGCGACGCGACCTGTCACCATTGCCGAGCACGCTCTGTGGTCGAGTGCGATCATACGGACGGTGTCATCTGGTGTCAATGTCGGGCCTTATGCGCTTTAGGCTTTCGATTACGGGTGTATTGCTGAATAGTTGTTTTTACGTTCACGGCCATCGTGAAGCGGCGCCCGAGCCAGCGCAGCGTACAGTGACTCGCGCTCGAGGACGCGAGGTGCCGTCGTTGGCACGCCGTCAAAGGTGAGCCAGCGATGTGACGCGTAGTCATACAACTGGCACGTCCGGAATACCCGCGACATTTCCGCGAACGAGAACTTTTCCGTAATGACGTTCTCCTCGCCATAGGCACGTTCGAGCGCATCCTGCGCGCCCGTCAGGTTGTACAGGGGAACGCGAGTATCCACGAGATGGGCCGTATGCTCCATGATGTTATTCAACAACACCCCGAGCCATCGCGGGAATTCAACGTGCACCGACTCGCTTCGCTCGCTCAGGATGACAAGCTCACTACGGTTCCACCGTTCACCGTTCACCGTTCACCGTTCACCGTTCACGTCTTTCCCTCGATAATCCCCGTCGCAAACCGATCCGCCAGCGCCGCAATCGTCAGGCTCGGGTTCGCACCAACCGGCCCAGGCATCACCGACCCATCGGCGACATAGAGCCCAGGAGCGCCAAACACCTCGCCCCACGAATTCACCACGCCAGTCTCGATGCTGTCACCCATCGGACAACCGCCAAGCGGATGGACAGTGATCACGCGATTGAAATACCACAGCAGGTTGTCCTGAAAGTGCTCCGCGCCCCACGCGTTCGATAACTCTTCCATCACCCCTCGCACCCGATCGAAATACGGCTTGGACTTGTCCATGCTCCAATCGTTCGCCAACCTGCCGTCGTCATCAAGCGACATGGTGCCGTTCGGCATGTCACGACCCATGCCGAGCAGCGGAAGCGAACAGTTCGAGCGCGCGCCCGCGCCGAGGAGATGGGACATCGCGCCGCTCAAGTGCGAGCCACCGGTGAGATGCAACGCATGCTTGATGCGCTCCATCATGAACTCTCCGACGCGCTTCGCCCCGCCGCCCATGTCCGTCATCTCGAACATCCATGTCATGAAGCTCGGAATCCCCGCGTCTTCGACATAGAACCCTCGGCCCTGCTCCTCGCCGCCATCGGCAGTATCCGCCAGGCGAAGCGCGCAGGTGATCACAGGACCGCGACTCGGATCCATCGTACGACTCTTCGTATCTCCGTCGGCGCCTGACTCCGTGCAATTCACGGCAAAGGTGAGCAGGTCTCCGTTGCCGCAGAACCGTGAACCGAGCTTCTTGCTAAGGGCGGGAAGGCCAGCGCCGTTCTTCAGGAGAAGGTAGGGCGTGCCGAACGTACCAGCCGAGAGAACAAGACGATCGCAGGTCAGCGCGTTGAGTGGCAGCGCACGCGTATTGCGACCACGTGCCGTCTCCTCCGCATCATGCTGCACATAGTGCACGCTATACCCCGAACCCGCATCACGCCTCGGCGCAAATGAACGAACTTCGGCCAGCGTGCGGATGTCGGCACCCAACTCTTTCGCGCGACTGAGATAGTTGTAGTCCAGCGTGTTCTTCGAGCCGTAGTTGCAACCGGCATCGCACTCGCCACACATGAGACACGTGAGGCGATGACGGCCATGCAGGTTGATCTCCCCACCCTCGATTGGCTCTCCAGGAACAGGCGCTCGATCCGGGTTGCCGAACGTCACCGCAAGCGGTGGAAGTTGAATGTCCAAACCGCGTCCGATTTTCTGCGCGGCCTCGAACATCGCCCTCGTCTTGGGCGTGTCGCTATAACCCTTTTCCGCAAACGGAAACGGCGTTGCGCCGAGCATCCGTTCTGCCTCGGCATAGTGAGGATCGAGCATTGCGCGCGTGACGGGCCATGGCTTGCCGTCACCGTCGGGATCGTCGTTGACGAACCACTTTTCGTCCTTGCGCAAGAGGACGTTCGCGTAAATGAGCGATCCCCCACCGAGCCCGCTCGACACGAGGCCTTCGAGTCCTTCGAACGACCACACATCGAACATGCCGTACAGGCCTTCGCTTGGGTCCCAGAAGTTGCGCGACATCGTGCTCGGCGTTCGCGGAAACGAACCGGGCGGGTAGGCCTTTCCGCGCTCGAGCAGGCAGACATTCTGCCCCGCTTTCGCGAGTCGGTACGCCATGACCGAACCTCCGAATCCGCTGCCGACGATTATCGCATCGAAATGTGTTTGCGTGGCCATGTCGTCATTCTCCTCGTTGCGTGCCAAGGGCGTCGCGCTCGGTCAACTGCTTACGGAGTTCGATGATCACATTCGCCGGGACTCGGACCAGGTGCTCCTCGACGAGCCGCACTGGGAGCTTGCCGTCGGCCGGCACGAGCAACGATGGCGTCGCATCCGCCGGCGTCGCGTCTACCCATTTGCGCGGCACGGTGTCGATGCCGAGCGGATAGATCTCGAGACCGTCACGGGTGACGCGCATCCGAAGCCAGCTCTTGAAGTCCGCACACTTGACGGCCGAAAACTCTCCGGCGTGGCGATGAAAGGCATTCAATGCGATGAAGAGATAGAGACCCAGCAGGAGCGGGCCAACGATGTACCCGCCCACACCGATGACCGCGCCCGAGGCAAGAATCTGCCGAATTCCGCGAAATGGAAGATGGAGTACGCTCACGCTGATCCACGACGCGAACCAGCCCAACGCGAACACGGCGACCACGTGTGACGTCGCGTGAATGAGACCACCCCACAGCTTGAAACGCGGACTTCGCGTGTCGGTAAAGAAGAAGAATCCGAAGAAGAGCAACACGCCCCAGAGAACTGCGATCTGGCTGTTCAGCACCGCGCTCGCGGCGTAAACAAGCGCCATCCCTATCTCGCGTATACCGAACGCGCTGAGATTGACTTGCGCCGCCCACGCGAACAGCACGTACAACAGCGCGGTGGCAAAGCCGAAGGTCGGGTTGATCTTGTGAAACTTCAACAGCTCGTTCGATACTGACCTGGACTGCGTGACATTCGGGTAGCTGTCCTTGAGCGTGAAGTCATCCTTCAACACCCGCACTTCATCGACGTCGGCGTGCGTGGGGTAGAGAAATGCGCCGCCGCCCCCCGCCGTGATCTTCTGGCGACCCACGCTATCCGCGTGACGACGATAGTGATGCAGATCGCCGGCGAGAAACACCGCGATCCGGTTACCAAAAATCTTGTCCTCGAGAAACTTCAGGTTCCGCTGATTGATGTGCGGATCGAACTTCTCGTACTTGGCTTCGTATACCCAGTGCGGCTCGGCGGTGCACAGGATGATTTTGTCATCCGGGCCCATCTGCTTTGCAATTTCGCGAAAGTAGTGCAGCTGCGGCTCGTCAATATCGGAGTGAAGCTGCACGTCGGTGCCGACCAGCCACCATCCGTGCGGCAGCCTGGCGACGAAATAGCTCAACGTTTGCCGCGTTTGCCAGCCGGCAAACCACCGCTTGCCACCGCTGCAGAATATCCGCGAATATGCGACGAGACTGTCATACCAATCGTGATTGCCAGCAACGGCAAACACGGTGGGAGACGGGGCATCGCTATGCGGCAAGGCCGTTTCGTACGGCGCCACCAGCCGGCGCTTGTACTCTTCGCGGCTCGCTGTGGGATACACTTCGTCGCCACCAAACACCATGATCTGCCCACGTTCCGTCTTTACCGCGGTGCCATCGGCGAGGTAGACGGTTTGCGTCGGCTGTGCCACCGCATGGGCAATGGCGTACGTGGAATTCCATCCGTCGCCAGTGTCGGCAACGTAGTCGATCCAGACTTCATCGAGCGACGTATAGTCGCACGGCTCGACCTCTGGATGAATGACCGCGTCGAGAATGCGACGGTCCGAGTTCTCCGCAAACGCCGTGGACACCACGACCTGCAATGCGGTTTGCAGCAGTTGTCCCGGGTCGAACCAGCCGACCATTGGAGCGCGCTCATTCTCCGGCGGCGGCGCCTTTCTCGTCGGCACGATCAGCTACCGTGCATGAAGCGGCCGACGGCGCCGCCATAAGTGTCCATCAGTTGGCCCGCAAAGAATTTCGCGAACTTCGCCACGGCCACGGCGCCGTCCGTGAGTTGATGCGAACCCGTGGGATGGATGGTCGTCAGCAACTTCGCGAAGTCTCCCATGCCGAGCCGCAACACACCGGCACCAACAACCTTGCCGCTTGCGTCACTGCCTTCGTAAAGGCGCGTGTACAACGTCGTCGTATCACTCAAGAGGTCGATCCCGGCGTCATCGCGGACCTCCTTCTTGCCAGCGAGATAGTAGGGCTTGCCATCATTCATGAAGGCCAGCTCATAGACCATATACTTGAGCTTTGGCTCATCGCTCGGCTTGAAGAGATTGAACACGCCGGCGCTCGACGGCATTCCCGACCCGAATGGCGTAAAGTCCACTTCGCCGAGCAACGACCCGAGATGATCAGGGTCGGTGACGAACTTGTCGACATCATGCACCGTCACCGTCGCGTGCATCGTGAGTGTCGTGCCGTCGACCTCACCGCGCGCTGCACCGAGCTTTGGGTCAGTCTCGCCGAGCGCGAACGATCCCGTCATCATCTCACGAAACGTGATTCCAACCGGCTCATCCTGCATCTGTGTTGCCTCCCATGTGAGTGGCACGCCCTCGGGGCGCATGTGCGTGAGATAGCGAACGGCATCGGAATAGCCGATATCGATGAGCGACCTGGCATCGATACGGCCCATGAAGAAGTCGGGATCGAGCGGTAAGGCGAATTCTGGCTTGATGACATGCACGACAACAGGCCGCGTACGGCCATACGGTTGCTCGCCCTTTGCTACGCTTTCGTTGACCTCCCGAATGCGTGCGAGCTCTTCGATCAACATCCCGTTCGCGCTCAACTCGATCATGTGCACGTACTGCCGAAACGCGCCGGGGAAATACGTCGGCGTATTGCCGATGCACCACACGAGCCAGATCTCGTCCGCGCCGCGTCTCACCGCTTCCATCAGGTTCGCGTCGCGAATCCATACAGCATCCGTCCACAGCGAACCGCGCGACTCCACCGGCGGCATGTAGATCGGCAACGAGATGCCGGCGACGAGCAAGTCGAGATCGACGTCCGTGTTCTCGATGACTTCCGCTGTCTTGCGCGTAAAGTTGCACACATTGAAGGTGCCCACCATGTCCTGCGCGGCGCGGATACGCGCGACATCAATTCCCAAGTGCGGGAACACGGTACCGATGATGCCGTCCGCGTCTCCGAGCGCCATCGCGAGTGGCCCCTTGAGATATTCGAGCAGGGGCATGGGGCTCGCGAACGCCTTGACATCGAGTGTTTTCCATCGTTCGCACATGTCGTTCGGCGTAATGCCGGATAGCAGCATCGAGAGATTCATTGTCCCTCCCGACGTACCATCGCCATGCTGGAAACTGAGACCATGCTCAGAAAGCGCGCGAATCACGCCGGCCTGATAGGCGACACGCATGCCGCCTCCCGCAAGCACCAGCGAGCGCATCGTCGATTGATCCTGGCTCATGCTAATTCACGGTAAGAGTGCATCCTCGGGCGGCGAAACTCAGGTGTTGCGCACCGTGCTCCAATACCAGAGTGCCAGGACGCCGGAGAACAAGTCGAACGATGCAACGAGCAGAGCGATCATCGAGAACAAGCCGTGCCGCACGCCTATGCCAACGGCTGCCGCTGCCCCGACTTTTTGTAGTGCGGCCCAGAACAACGGTACCGGCTGAGGCGTTGGCGCGCGAAGCGCCTGCCACATCAGTCCGCCAAACAACACCATGAACATTCCGATGATCGCGAAGAAGTGCAGGCTCGTTGGCGACGCCTCGCCGCCGACAATGTGGAGCACGACCCCCGGTGCGACGAGCTGCCCAGCGCCACTCAGGACGGTGATCACGGAAATCGCGAGCAAGGCAAGCTTCACTAGTGGCATGTCATCTCCTGTCGCACGCATGGCGCGCGAGTCGTGAGGAAGTCGCGACCTCTTGTCCTACATCCAGAGGGGTTGTTCCAGCTCTTGCGCCATCAGGGGAAACACGTCGCGCGATGCATTCCTGCCCATGAACACGTCAAGGTGCCCGTAGTTGGGCAGCGTGTGAAGCGTGTGATAGCCGCGACGCAGTGCATCGAAGTGCGCAAACGTCTTGCGTTGGCCCTCGGGAAGGAAGCAGCGATTCATCTCGCCGGCAAAGAACGCAAAGCGCGCGTCGGTCTGCGGCCGCCTGGCAATGAGATCGCCAGGAAGCTCCGAGAACTCTCGCGTCGACACGAGATGTCCATACCGGACGCACTCGGCAATCTGACGAAAGAATGAAATCGGAACTGCCGCAAATTCATCCTTCAACCACTCGTGCGTTTCGTCGTTCAGGTTCTCGTGACGCCACAGCGCGGGACGCCCTGCACCGTACGTGGAGCTGACCCACTTGCATACGGTGTTGTCGCACTCGTGATGCGACAGCTTCACGAGCGCAGTGAGCGCCTTGGCCAGCGGTCCCCGCGCGCTGACGCCCCAGTGCGGATTCACGTACGGCGTAAGCATGCCCACTGCCGGCACCGCCGTGGTGAGCTTTACGCGTGAGAATGCCGGTACGATTGTATGAAGCGACACGGCGTTCGAAACGACCGTGCGCACCTGGGGGATCAGTCCCGCTACCGCCGACATCATGAAGCTCGTCGAGCCCTGGCAGTGAATCACGGCGTTGATCTCGGGACTTCCCGTCTCCTCAACGACAGCGCGCACCGCGGCTGGATGATCGAAGACCGCCGCCTGATCGAGCGTCCACTCATTCGGCTCGAAGTCGATGCTCGCGCGCCAGTTCTCGAGCCACACGTCATGACCACGCGCGATCAGGTGGTCAACGAGTGTTTCCTCCACCGGCGCACGGAAGATGTTCGCGCGAACACCAGCGCCGTGCACGAGCAGCACCGGTAGCCGCGTGGGCCACGTGGTGCCGCGCACATTGATCACGTTGCACACGCGTCCGTCCGCCGTGGGCACGGTGATGGTGCGCTCGTCATACACGTGAGTGGAGTGGGTGGTCATGCCCGCACCTCCAGCTTCGAGAACGCCACCTCAGTGTCCCCCCACCGATCGCAGGAGAGGACTCAGCCAGGAAAACAGTCCATCGCGCAACCAGGGAAGCTCAGCGCCGACGAACGTCACGATCGGTACAAGCGCAATCAGCGTAAGGTTCAACACGAATGGCATGTCCCATGTCACTTTGCCGGGTGTCGTGCCATTGATCCGGCTCAACACCTCGTTGCGATTCATCTGCACGACCACCGACACCAACGTCACGACCGCGGCCAGCGCAATCAGGATCACCGCCATCCACAGCGTGCTCGCCGGATGCAGTTCGTACGACCAGATGAGCTCCGTCAACAACACGAGCGAGATGACGATGTAAATGGAGAGCATTCGGAGATGCTGCAATATCCACTGGATGTAGTCCACCGCCTGCACCGCGATGAGCTCCTCGGCCGAACGAAGCCAGAGGCGTCCGCGACTCCCGAAGGTACGCCTGATCTGGCCACTCATGCTGCGTGGCCCTCCCTCCGTCCCGCCCTTTTCAGCGTGAGCGAGAATCCGGGTTACTTCAGACCTGGCCGGCTCTCGCCGGTGCGCGGAGTCCGTGAGGTCGAACAGGAAGCGGAGGGCCACCGTCTCGTCGCGACGCGAAGAGACTGGAGGTTTTGGCGTCATGAAATCATCCGGCTCCCACGTCGAAATCCCCGGCGTGTCCGGAGACATCAACTCCTCCAGATACGGTGCAGGACTTCGTAGCGTCCCGTCCGCGAGCATCACATCCCTGATTCCACTCGTCAATTCACCCCTCGCTTCGGGCGACATCCGCGCATAGAGGTGGCGCATGTGACTCCATTGGGTCATGGAGACGCTGCGCACCAGTTTCTGCGCGTGCGGACGAATGACGCCGAGGCGCGTCAACCGCGCGATGCGTCGCGGCAGTCGCTCGAACGCCGTCACTCGCGGCGTGCGCCCAAGTTCGTCGAGGGTGCGCTGAAGCGCTTGCCACACTCGCGTCACCCGGAAGATCGCCCACACCGTCGCCGCCATCGATGCGGTAAAACCAAAACGCGCCAACACATCGAAGAGCGTCATGCGCAACGGAACGCCGGCCGCGGTCGTGAACGGGAAATCGTATCGGGTGAATAGCAGCACCTCATACGACGGCACGACGGCGCGTGCGACCAGTACACACACGAGGAAGCAGACGACAAACAACCCGACAGACGAGATGTCAGGCATGAGCACGATGAGTTGTGTGCGTGCCCGGCGTGTGAACGGACCCCAGCGCGCACGACGGTATTCGCCCCCCCACGTCGGCACTCCTCCACTCCCGGACAGCGAGGCCAACTCAAACACACTCGGCGACGTAAGCAGCATCTCGATCCGCGTGATGTGCCACGAGCACCACAGGGCGAATATTGCACCGGATAACGCGAGCACCATCGCGGGCGAATAGCCCCCGGTCAGCTCCCCCGCACGGTGGAGAAACAATTCCTGACGCATTGGGGATAGTTCGCCGAGTGCGTCGACTTCGAGGATGAACCGGACGACGATCCATAGGTACGCCACCGCGGAGACGGTGATGATGAAGCGACCCGCAAAATCCAGATACCGGTGCCAGTGGTCTCGACGCTCATGCTCAGCCCACTTCTCCACGCGCGCTTGACGCCAGACATTCCGTGCGGCGAGCACCGCGAGCGCGCCGCGCACGAGGATCTGCGTGAGCGCGATCCCCAGCGAGATAAGCGCCACAATTCGCAACGCGCGTGATCCGTGGGTTTCGTCTCCCAGCCGGTGAACAACACCCACCGAAACTCCGGCGGCGAGCGTAATGAGCGCTGCAACCCGAAGAATCGAGTACAGGTGTGCCTGAAGAATCAGCAGCATCCAGTCGAGTGCACGCATGCACGTGTCCGGGCGCATGCGCGGCGTCTTGCGGAAAATGAACCTGAACTGCTCCCAGTCCAGGCGCCCGAACAGATAGACGACGCACGCGAGCGCGAGTGCGACGATGGGATAGATGAGAACCTGCGCCGGTTCCAGCGTGCGCGGCGGCGGAGCGACCGGAGGGCGGCGACTCATGAGCCCACCCCAATTACCGGTAGGGCATGCAGTGAGCGGGAAATAGCCGGATCTCCCGATGGCGAGCACCCAGATAGGGGGAATGCTGTCGGCCGTGTTCTGCTTTACGCGGAGGTATCCCGGTTCGCAGTACAACCACGCGTCTTTCATTCCGGACACGCCGTACTCCGCGAGCCATGCCTTGTCCGACAGTTGGAGGCGCGTCGCGTTGAAGATTCCCTCAGAGCCGTCGTTGGCAAATGCGAGACGTTGATCGCCGACGCCGACAGTGTCCCATTGCTGCGCGTTGATTTGCAGTGGATAACTCGCGAAGACGAGCATCCCGCGCAGTGAGGGATTCACCTCTTTGCGGAGCAAGAGCACATTGCTCCCCGCGGTGAACAGCGTGAGATCGCGGCGGCGCGTGCGGAGTTGTTCGGCCAGGAAGATCTTGTCGCGCGTGTCCGTGGCGAGGATGCCGACGGCGCGAATCCTGTGCGTGAGCAGCGTTTGGGCGATCTCGTCGAGAATCACGTCCAGCACTGCCGGCGTCAGCCCGGACATCACGGGCGGATTTTCCATCGCGCGCGATGGATCCTGCAGGTTGAGCGCGATGCGCGGCGTCGCCCCAATGCCGAAGCCCGCTTCTGGCGACGACGCTGTTGGCGCGCGCGCGTACTCCGTGCGAAGGCTCGAGATGTTCGCCGGGAACGGAATGTCGAGAAACTTTCCCTTGCAGCGCGGAGGTGTGGTTCTCGGCGGCGCACCGACGCGTTCGGCCGTCGGTACCCGTGCGGAATCTGGCTGGGATGCGCCGTACAACGTTGTTGATTCGCGCAGTCGCGCAATTTGTGAAATTGGAATCTGGAGCAGGTCGCAGAGGACGTTGCGTTCTACGCGCTCGAGCGCTGCATCCGAATGCACGGTTGCGTGAAATGACGAACGTCCACCAACCTGCGCGAACGCAGGCGCGGTGGTGCCGGTGGCGGAACCGGTGATGACGGCGATGCTGTCGTTCGCGGTGCGGGTGCCGTGCGTGCGCCATCGTGCGAGCGCTTTGGCAAGAGATTGTGCGCCGCCCGTGAACATCGGACCGACCACGCGAATGACGGAAGACTCGGCAATGACGCGAGGGTCGTCGAGGACGCGCTCCCGATCGGCGAGTGCACGGTCGAACGCAACGGTGTGGATTCCGCTCGTTGGTATCTCGCCGACGATGAACAGCAGCCGAAGCTTCGTGTTGTCCGTGCTTCTAAAGAGGACCACGCCTGGATGCGTCCTTCTATATGCTGTCGTGTCGATGCGATTGTTTCGCGCAGCGAGATCGGTCTTCTCTCGGTCGAGCGGCCACGGCAGCCAGAAGCGGTCGGTGATGTAGCCCGATGTTTCGAACGCCATACGGAGAGACACGAGCTCGGCGTCGTACTCGTAGTCGAGGTGTGAATCCAGCGGGTCGGGCAACGTCGCGATGATGACGTCGAGCGATGGCTTTGACGAGTTCGGCGGGCGCGAGCCTTCCGCCTGGAAATAGTCCCTGAGGAGCTGAGCGCCACTGCGAGCACGTCCGCTGTCCGGCTTGATGAAGAG
>JBDTMO010000095.1:0-11963 GCA_039934235.1 bacterium
GCCGGAGGTATGTCGCGAGGGTCGAGCGCATGACCTCCATCGTCGCCGTGAAAATCTCCCCGAGCTGAGGGAAGCGACTGACCTCGCAGATGATCAGCCGGTAGATGGCCGCTACATACGGCGACGTCCAGTCCTGGGCGATCCGCGTCCCGAACCTCGTCAACACCTGCTCGGGCGCGCCCATCATGGTGGGCAAGCCATCCAGCACCGCCTCGCGTGCCCGGACGGCAAGCTCCTCGACGACCGCAACGAACAGCTCATCCTTGCTCGGGAAGCGGGCATAGATGGTCTTCTTCGACACGCCAGCGTCGAGCGCGATACGCGAGATGCTGGCCTTGGAAAATCCCTGCGCGACGAACTCGCCGCCGGCGACGGAGATGAGGTGGCGCATGCGCGCCGGGAGCGCGGCCTGCGGCGGACGACCGGGACTGACGTTCGCTGGTCGCCGCGGAGAGGAAGTGGATGTCTTCGTGAGCCTGGCTTCCAATATCGCACAGCAGGATAACGGGCAAATCCCAAAATATTGACAACGTCCATGCCTGCCCGCAGGCACGCTGATGGCCGGGCACTGCATGAATGTCACGCGTCCTAGTGTTGGCGATGCGCTCTAGCGCAGCAAAAGCTTGGGTTATGTTGCGTTATATAGCATCGTGGGGTACATTGCTGATGCGCTATGTAGCACCGCGCGGCTCGTTTGTGTGTCGCGCAATTTCCTCGTCTGGAGTGAGTTAGCTCAAGTGCCCGCAACGACCCTCAACTTCCAGCGTCTTGAGCGGCGTCAACTTTCCACCGCGCTCGCGGGTTATGTAGGCGTTTCCAGAACGCCCAGGCCGCGCGACGGATGGATCGCCGCCCTGCGCGAGGCGTTCGACATGACAGTGCGCCAGTTCGCGGAGCGACTTGGCGTGTCGCCCTCGAACGTCGTCCGCATGGAGCAGCGTGAACGCGACGACGCGATTACGCTCGGCACGTTGCGCCGCGCGGCCGATGCGCTGGACTGCGACCTTGTGTATGCAATTGTGCCGCGCATCGCGAGGGAATCGGACGCGAGTGGTCAATTGCTCGATGGCGTCATCCAGGCACGGGCGCGCGACGTGGCAGCGGCGCAGCTCGGTCGCGTCGCGCACACGATGGCGCTCGAGGATCAGGCGGTGAGCTACGCGGACCTCCGTGCCCAGGTTGCTGAACGCGCAGCCGCGCTCGCGGAGACACCGCGGCAGCTCTGGGATAGTGATGCAGCGCCGGGTGACAGTCGGACGATCTCTACACGACGTACACGCGGCAAGTGAATGCGCGGAGCACGCGTCCCCGCAGACAGACCGGAGGGCGCGACGCTCCTCGATCCGGATGAGGCCGAGGGGCTGCTGCCGTCGCATGTCACGACGCAGGCGCAGTTGAACGCATGGGAGCAGCTGAACATCGCGCGCGCTGACACGTGGGCGATATCGCGACGGCGGCGCAGGGCAGGGGTGGTCCTCACCTCCGGGTTCGCTGAGGAATTACACCGCCGCATGTTCGACGAGACCTGGGGCTGGGCTGGTGCGTATCGGCGTACCGGAAAGAACATCGGCATTCCGCCGAGTCAGGTGCGCGTCGCGCTTCGCGAGCGCCTCGCCGATGCGAGCTACTGGCTGTCCGCGCAGGTCTACGATGTCGACGAGATCGCGGCGCGGCTTCACTATCAGCTTGTGCTCGTTCATCCGTGGCCGAACGGCAATGGTCGTTGGGCACGGCTGATGGCGGACACGTTGCTGCACGCCGAGCGACGTCCACGCTTCTCGTGGGGCGCTGCGGACCTCGTGCGCGCGACGCACGCGCGAGCGGACTATCTCTCCGCGCTACGAGCCGCCGATTCCGGAGATTACGCCCCGTTGGTCGCATTCGTACGACGATAGAGCCGTGTTCGCGTGTTAGCGACTGCGCGCTACTGGATCTGGATGTACAGCGGTTGTGGCCAGAGCCGCAGGATGTCTCCACGCGGCGTGGGCGGATGGTCGTTTCTTAGTTTCGTAAACTGCTTCCATCCAGCGAATTGCACCGGTTCGCGCTTGATGTCGCGCCAATAGGTGTCGCGCTTCATCCATGGTGGGCCAAAGCCGTCCATGTGCATTACGACCTGCACGCTCGGGTCGAGTTCGATCTTCTTCGTGTTCGTTACGCCACCCGGTGTAAAGCGGTGCACGACGAGAATTTTCGGCGGCAGGTTGTGCTTCTTCACGAGTGCGGCCAGAAATTTCGACGCGTAGTTGACGTCGGCGGCGTCGTACGTGCCGATGCGCTTGCCGGGAATGCCGCCCTTCTTCATCGAGAACTCGGGGTCGATGCCGAGGTGCACGTCGGGGCGCTTGAGGAACTTCTCGATCCAGGGCAACTCGTATTGCAACGTGCTTTGGCCCACTTGCAGGTCGACGAACATCAACGCGTTTCGGCTCTTCGCCCAGCCGTAGACTTTCTCGATCATCGCGCTGTCGTGGCGCGTGCGATACTTGCCACTCGTTCCGGGCACCGCGTCGGCGACGAGCACGATGACGTGCAACGCAGGCTGCACGGGATGTGCGGGGTCCACGCGATTCCACGCGGCGACTTCCGCGTCGAGCTTGCGAAGCATCTCTTCGGGCGCGAACTCGCCGAGGATGCCCATGCGCTTCGAGAGCGGGTTGCCGTAGAACGCGACGATGCGCTTCGCGGGGAGGACGCTGCCCGGCAACGGCTCGGGCCCCTTCTTCGGCCAGAGTGAATCGAGCGGGCTTCCGACGTCGCCGAATGCAGGGTGCCTGTCGCCGGACTTTGGACCGAGCGCCGATGGCTTTCGCGCGCGCGTGCTGGTGTCCTTCGGCGAAGCCTTTACCGGTGGCAGCGGCATGGTGTCCATCACGGTCGCTCGGCGCGCAGCGGTGAGGGAGTCCACAGTGTCGGCGCGCGCACGGGCGATGTCTGCGTGGACGACTGGCGCGTGGTTCGCGGTGAACGCAGGCTGCGCTGCCGCCTCCTCCACCCCGACGCGCGGCGCATCCTTCGCGCACGCGACGGCGAGTACGACCGCGAGAGCCGCCAATATGGTGTGAGACGCTGGCAAAGGCGCGCGGAGTGGCATCTGCGGTCGAACGGGCAATGCGTGCGGCGCGGGAAGGCGATGCGTGCGCGATCTCGCCATCACGTTTCACCACTGCGCGTGAGCGATTGCCCGGAAATCTCGAACGTGTACACGTAGTTTCCGCGTCGCTGCTGGGGCAGCGTGATCTCGAGGCCTTGCGGGGTCCGCGTGTGCTCGAGCGCTCCCGGTGATCCCACAAGTTCCACACGTTCCACCTGTCCGGTCGCGTGGGACGTGCCCGCCGAGAGCGACTTGATGATCAGCTTGCCGCTCTCGGGCCACGCGAGCGCAAATGCGTAGACCTTGCCGTTCTTCTGGACGAAGCGGATGTCCTCTGCGGTGTAGGGCCTGTTGCGTCCCTCGTTGAATCCCTGCTCGCGCAGTGGTGCCTGGGCCTGGGTAGAAGGGCCCTCGCCGTATACCACCCACGGCCGGCTCCCGTAGATCGCGCCGCCATTCGTGCGCATCCACCGCCCGAAGTCGGCGATGAACGAGAGTTCGTCGTCGTCCGGCGTGCCCGACCCGGGCAGCGGGATGTTGAGCATGAGATTGCCATTCTTGCTCACGATGTCCACCAGCATCTGCGCGACCATCGCCGGGGTCTTGTAGCCGCGCCGCGCAAACAGCGGACGAGAATAGTGCCAGTCGCCGATGCACGTGTCGGTCTGCCATGGGAGCGGGACGATATTGGTGGCCGCGCCGCGCTCAATGTCCCACACCATGCAACGGCGCTGCTCCTCGTTGAGCACCTTTCCTGTGAGCACAGCCTCGAGCCGCCCGCCGTTTCGCTTCAGGCTGCGGTTGTAGACATTCGCGGCGATGCGAAGCCCCACGTCGCTGATGGGATGCAGCGGCAGGACGGTATCGTCGAAGTAGACAAGGTCGGGATCGTGCTGCTCGATCAGGTCCATTGTGCGGGCATAGAAGCGCTCGCAGTACGCCGTGTCGGGGACGCTGCTACCGCGCGCGGCGTCCCATTCCCACACCAGTCCCTTTCCAGGCGTGTGCCGCTGCTCGTAGAGGTCCTGCGGATCGAGGCCGTCCCACCACGCGCCCTTTCCCTGTGCGCGTGTGAGCTTCCCGTCGTAGGGGATGCCGGCCAGTGGACCTTCCTTGTCTGCGCCCTGGGATACTTCATACCAACTCCACGCGTGCGCCGCATGCACGGAAACGCCGAAACGCATGCCGGCACGTCGTGCGGCCTTGGCCCATCCGCCAACAAGGTCTTTCCTTGGGCCGACACGCATGGAGTTCCACGGCTGATGCCTGGAGTTCCAGAGGTCCATGTTGTCATGGTGGTTTGCCAGCGCCATGAAGTACTGTGCGCCCGCCTGCTTGTAGAGCGCGACCAGATCGTCCGGCCGCCACTCCTCCGCGCGCCATTGGTGGATGATGTCCTTGAATCCCGACCGGGATGGGTGCCCGTAGCGAGCGGCATGGGACACGTAACCGCTATCCCCTTCCTGGTACATGCGGCGGGCATACCAATCGCCCTGTTCTGGCACGCACTGAGGACCCCAATGCGCCCACATGCCGAACTTTGCGTCGCGAAACCAGTCGGGTGTGCGGTACTGTGAGAGCGACGCGAAGGTCGGCTGGAAGTCTGCGGAAAACCCGGCATCTCGCAGGCCGGACGGCATCTTCGGCAACCAGAGGCCAGCCGCCGCCAGGGCGCTGGTCCGGACGAACTCGCGGCGTGTCGGTGGCATGTCGATCCAGGAATGCGGACTACGGAAGTCGGGCGCAGATTCGATGCGGGCCCAATGTGTTTCCGCGACTCGCGCTTCGCCACCTCAGGGAGCCTCGTGCTCGGGGCCGCTCGGTGTGGACGGCACGAACGTGCTAGCGTACGGCGAACTGGCGAGCTCGCTGGATTCTGTAAGGACTCGCGCCCAGCTGTCGCTGCTGAATTGACATCGGAGCGCACGTATGGAAGGTCGGGTCTTCGTGTGCAGCTGGAACCGTGAGGGCGATAGTAATCGCACGTGGTGGAAGGCGCGCCCAAAGGTGTTCGGTGTCAACCATCCAGCGCCGCGCGCTGTCTAGACTCGCGCGCGGCTATGCAGAGGTCGTCCGCGCGGCAGACAGCGGCGCACCAGTTCGGCGCGGCTGCGCTCCTCACGCACACCCGGTCATCGCATGACGCTACACCAGCCCCCTCCCTCCGGCCGCTTCGACCGGTCAGCCTCCGGTCTCGCCTTGGCGGCGCCGATCTTCGCGGCACTGATCCTCGTGGCACCCGCGGCGTGTACGAGTAGCGGGGCCGGCGGCCGCATTGTACGGACCGCCAGTGGCGCACCCACGGCGGCACCTCGCAGGGCACCCTCGGCGGCAGCGGTCGGCTCGGCGCTCGATGCACGCGTGCCCGCGCTGCTGGCCGGCTATGGCGTGGCCTCAGTCAGTCTGGCGCTGATCGAGGACGGGCGCGTGGTGCTGGAGCGCGCCTATGGCGAGCAGTCCGCCGGTGTGCCGGCCACGCCCGCCACGCTCTACGGCCTCGCATCGGTCACCAAACCCGTCTCGGCCGAAGTGCTAATGCGCCTGGTAGCGGCTGGTCGGCTCTCACTCGACGAGCCGATAGCTTCGGCCTGGGTTGATCCCGATGTCGCCGGCGACCCGCGCGCACAACTGCTCACGGTGCGCCACGCGCTCGCCCACCAGACCGGCCTCCCCAACTGGCGTGGCCGAAGCCCGGGCGGCAAGCTCGCCTTCGCCTTCGCGCCCGGTACGGCCTACGCCTACGCTGGCGAGGGCTACGACTACGCAGCGCGGTTCGCCGAGCGGAAGCTCGGGCGCAATTTCGAGGACCTGGCGCGGGAGATGGTGTTCGACCCGGTCGGCATGCGGAGCACGTCGTACTCGAGGCGGGGCTGGATGCAGGGGCGCCTCGCCGTGCCGCTCGACTCGGCGGGGCGCTGGGGGGAGCCGCAGGTCGAGGACTCGTCGCACTGAAATGCGGGGAACAACCTGATCACCACGGCCGGCGACTACGCCCGCTTCGTCGTGAGCGTGATGCGCGGCGAAGGGCTGACGGCGGCGCTGGACGTCGAGCGACGCCAGCCGGCGCACGGCCCGCAGACGGCCGCGCATTGTCAAGCCGCATCGGCCGTCTGCCCGCGCGCGATCACGCAGGCGCTCGGATGGGTGCGGCTCGACTACGCCACTGGTCCAGTGTTCCTGCACACCGGCTTGAATGGTCGGCCGGGGGGCGAGCGCACGGTGGTGTACTTCGACCCGGGGCGACAGCGCGGAGTCGTCGTGTTCACGAGCGGCGTGAACGGCGCGCGGCTTTACACCGACATGCTGGCCCTCGCAGACCCGGGCGCGCCGGTCGTGGCCTTCCTCGCGGCGGAGTGAATCGTTCGGGACCTGACGCGCGACGTTCGTCGGCGGATTCGATGCGGGCAGAATGTGTTTCCGCGTCTCATGCTTCGCCGCCTCAGGGAGTCTGGTGTGACCGCACGGCCGAACAAGCCCGTCATCGTGCCGGACAACTCATGTCTCCACGATTGGGAGTCGCTCATCCGTCACCGTTACCGGAAGCGCCCGATGCGCAGCATCGGCGCTCGCAACCTCACGCTCCACTTGCTGGAATCCGTAGGCCGGTACGAGCTCCTCGGTGCGACCGGAGATTTCGTCCCAGCGCGCAACCACCTGTTCGGCGGCGTCATCGCCACTGCCCACGTAGCAACCCTGCGTAAGCGTCACGTTCGCTCGCGCGAAGTGCCCGGCGCCAGCGCAAAGGATCGAGCGCGTCGGCGCGTCGTCGCCGACCAGCGCGAGCAGCGCGGGACTCACGAGCGCGGCACTCAGGCGCGCGAGAGTCGCATCGGGCAACACGTCGGCCATCATCTGCGTTGCAGCCGACGGCGCGAGACAATTCACACGGATGCCGTACTTCTCGCCTTCGATGGCGAGCGTCTGCATGAGGCCCACCAGCGCCATCTTCGCCGCCGAATAGTTGGACTGCCCGAAGTTTCCATACAGGCCGGACGATGAGGTCGTGAAGACGACGCGCCCGTAGCGCTGTTCGCGCATGACGTCCCAGACCGCCTTGGTGCAAATCACCGAACCCATGACGTGCACGTCGAGCACCAGGCGAAAATCATCGAGGCTCATCTTGGCGAAACTCTTGTCGCGCAGGATGCCGGCGTTGTTCACCAGGATGTCCACGCGGTCCCACTCGGCACGCGTCCGGCTCACCATCGAGGCGACGGCGGCTTCGTCGGTGACCGACGCAGCGAAGGGCATGGCAACGCCGCCAGCGGCGATGATTTCGCTGGCCACAGTGTCCGCTGCTTCCTTCGCGACATCATTCACCACAACGCGGGCGCCCCGGCGCGCGAGGAACAACGCATGCTCGCGACCAATCCCGGCGCCTGCACCGGTCACGATCGCGACGCGACCCGCCATCGACTGTGGTTCACCGTTCATGTAGTTGCCGTCCTCATTCAGGTGTTGCTGCCAAATTCCGCTCGTAATTGAGCCTTGTCGATCTTGCCTGTCGGCGACAGGTACATGCGCGGAACGCGGATGATCTCGTCCGGCAGCCACCACGACGCCAGCTTACCGCGCAGGGGCGCGAGCAACGCCTCGTCATCAACGGGGTCCGTCCCTCGCGTCTGCACCACGAGTATTGGCCGCTCGCCCCATATTTGATGCGACCGGCCGATCACCGCAGACAGTGTCACGCCGGGCAGCGCGTTGACAAGTGCCTCGATCTCGGCCGGATTGATCCACTCGCCCCCGGACTTGATGAGGTCCTCACAGCGGCCGCCCTCCCGAGCTGTCACGACCTCCACCTGCGGATGCCACTTCGCTCCGTGAGTGAGCAACTTGTCGAGCGTCAGCGCGAACGGCTGCATCGCGCCATCATCTACCTGCATGACGCCGCGGGTGGCATGGGTGGCGATATGATCCCGACGTTCCAGTGCCATGGAATGCCGCCCTTGGTGCGGCGCCGGCACACCACCTCTTCATTGAGCACGTACATGCCCGGCATCAGCTGCGTCATCGGCACCGGCGTATCCGTAAAAGCCATGTACGCGCGCTCAGCGCCGTATGACCGCCACGCTGCCTCACCCGCTGCGGTGGGAACGCCCGCCCGCGCGAACGACACCCAGTAATTCAGCATCGCACGCGAGAGCCGCGCTTCAACCGGCGTATCCGGCACCACGGGCCAGTGAATCGGCGTCCTGTCGCGCGTGCCGAAAACGTAAGGCAGCTCACTGGCGTGAAACGCATGCAGGCCGAGCGATTCCGCCGCCGGATATCCGTGATCGAACAGGTAGAGAAAGGAACGCACGCCCGCCGCGGTTTGCCGCGCGACGAGGCGCTCTGCCGTCCAGCCGTAAAGTGCGTCACGCGTGGTCGCGAGCACACTTTCGCTCAGCTTGCTGGACGGATAGAGCGCGAGGAAACGGTCGGCGAGATCGCCGTAACGTTGACGAATCTCTTTCTCGTAAATGCTTGCGTCGGCGGGAACGGGTGGCGCGAGTGCCCGCAGCGAGCGGATCTCACCCTGATTGAATCCAGCAAGGATCGGAACCTTGGCCTGCTCGCCGCGATCGAATGCATCGACCATCTGCCGCGGCATAACGACACCATCGACCGTGCCGAGCGGTGAGTAGCCCGCGGCCGCGGCGCCGTTGATCAGGGCGACCGCGTCCATCGCCCGCAGCCCAGCCAGATCCGAGACGTTGAGTTTACCGGCGAGCCACACTCCCACCGCTTCGCTCGCGAAGTCGCCGAACGGACTGTCGCGCAGCTGCGGAGTCGAGATCATGTATGCGCTTTCCGTGATCGCCCTGTGGAAAAGCGGGCGGGCGTCCGGCGCCACCATCAGGTACATCACGCTCAACCCGCCGGCAGATTCACCCGCGATGGTGACGTTGCCCGGATCGCCGCCGAAGGACGCGATGTTGCGCTGCACCCAGCGCAGTGCTGTGATCTGATCCAGCAACCCGTAATTGCCAGAGATGTGTCGAGGGGACTCGGCACTCAATTCGGGATGGGCGAGATCGCCGAGCGCGCCCAGGCGGTAATTGACGGAGACGACCGTGATGCCTTGCTCGGCCATTCGCGATCCGTCGTACATCGGCTCACCACCCGAACCGCCCGTCAGCGCACCGCCGTGAATCCACACCAGCACCGGCGTCCGCCGCGCATTCGCTGGTGCCCAGACGTTGAGGAACAGGCAGTCTTCGCTGATCGCACCCAAATCCCACGCATAGATACTCGTGGCGCTCGATTTGAGCTGAACACAGGCGGCGCCGTATTGCTGCGCGTCGCGCACGTTCGTCCATTCTGGCATCGGTACCGGCGGTTTCCATCGCAACTGACCAGTAGGAGGAAGTGCGTAAGGAATTCCCTTGAACACATGCACGTTGCCGGCAGCCGTGCCCCGCAGCTTACCCGCCGGAGCGTTTACCACGGGGCGAGTCTGCGCGGTCAGCGCCGGCGACATCACACACAGTGCAGCCAGCAATCCCGCCAGCGACATGCGCAACGACATCACTGGACACCTCCGATGTACGCCTGTCTCCCCAACGCGCGCGCCAGCCACAGGAAGCACAGCACGGCGATAACATAGAACGGCACCAGCGTGTAAAACGCCAATTGCAGCGAGTGCACCGGATGCGCGGGCCTCAACAGGTCGCTCACGGCGCCGACAAATGTAGGGCCGAGCCCCAGGCCGATGAGGTTCATGACGAGCAGCAGCAGCGCGCCGGCGAGCACGCGCTCCTGCGGCTGCACCTGCGCCTGCACCAGCGCGACCGATGGTGACAGATAGAAGTAGTTGAGGAAGGCTGGCACGGCGAAGAATGCCAGCGCAAGCGGCCAGCCTGGAGCCCAGACGAAGCCAACGAAGAACGGAATCGCCAGCGTAAGCCCTGCCGCCGGGATGTAGGCATACGCCCGCTTCGTTCTTACCGCGAAGCGGTCGATGAGCCGACCCGGCACGTACATGCCGAGCGTAACCGCGATGCCGATGACGAGTGCATAGTAGATGGTGATCTCGTGCAGCGTCATGCCCTTTTCGCGCATGAGGAACAGCGTGGTGAAATTGAGCATCGCATAGGTGACGAATTGCGTCGCACCGCACGCGATCGAAACGCGCAGCAGCACCGGATCCGAGAAGAACTTCCGGCAGGTTGCCCAGAATGGCGCTTTCGGTGCGAGAGCGCCGATGGCGCCGGAGTGCTGCGCATCGAGACCGCCACGCTGGGGCTCGCGGACGAACACCCACACGATGAGTGCGGCGAATATTCCGACGACCCCGAGCGACAGGAAGGCTGAGCGCCAGCTGTAGGCCGCCGCGACGTAAGCGCCGAAGGCGATGCCGACTGCCTGTCCGATGGGCGGCCCGAAGTTGTAGATGCTGAGCGCGGTGCCGCGCAGGCCGGGTGGAAAGTAGTCGGAGATGATTGCGTAGGAGGGCGGCACGCCGCCCGCTTCGCCCACGCCGACGGCCATGCGTGCGCCGACGAGTTGTGGGTAGTTGACGGAGAGGCCGCAGGCGACCGTTGCCGCGCTCCACAGCGCGCAGGCGATGGACAGGACGCGCACCCGATTCGTCCGATCAGCGAGCCAACCCACCGGTAGCGCGAGCAAGCAGTAGAACAGCGCGAAGTACAGGCCGCTGATGCGGCCGAGTTGTCCGTCGGTCACACCGAGGTCGTCCTGGATGGGCTTGGCCAGGATGGACAGAAGCTGGCGATCGAGAAAGTTCAGCGCGTAGACGAAGCAGAGAATGACGAGGGCCACCCAGGCGCGCAGTCCTGCCTTCACTCTTGTTTCCGGCGAGGTTGCGCGAGTGCCGTGTGCGTGCGGTACGCTGTGCACGTCAGGCCGCTGTGCGCACGCCGTGCTTCACGGGCGGGCCAACGCTCGCTCGGCCCAGCCTCAATTGGGTCTCCGACATGCGTGCCTTCGAGAGGGGAGGTGCGGTCAGGAGGCACATGTGCGAGTTCGATCGCGGACGGCGAAGCTACCCGCGCAGAATCCGGTCGGCAAGCTGCCGATCTCGGCGTTGCACCACGGTCATGATGGCGGTCGCTTTCGCGTACGGAGTGGCCCGTCCTGGAAATAGTGTTGAAAGAAACGAACGATGTCGGATTGGCCTGGTGGCGTTCGTTGTAAGGGAGAGCACGCCGCCCGCGAGGGCGACACGAACCCATAGGAGACGATCATGCATTATCTGGTTTCCGTCATCAACGACTCGGCCGACCTCGCCACGACAGACGAGATGTCTGCCATCACAGCGTTCAACCTCGAGGTGGCACTCGCAGCCATCGAATGTCTCGAGACCACGTTGTCGCGCTATCGCGCCTAGCACGCGACCCGCGCCGAGCTTGTGCGTCGGCTTGGCCGTTGGCCGGAGTCACGCGCTGAGCATGACAGAGCCATCGAGCTGGCGGGCAACACCGCCGAGACAAACTCCTGATCCGCCGGCGCGACCAGCTTGGGTAGTGCCCCGCTTCTATGTTCCCGACCGCCTCAAGCATTGCTCGAGTCGACGGCGGCAACGGTGATTCCTCAACGCAGTCTCAACCCCTTGAAAGGAGAATGTATGTCAAAGGTTGTTGCACTCATGTCCATGTCGCTCGACGGCTTTGTTGCCGACGCCAATGCTGGCGTGGGCGAAGTGTTCGACTGGTACATGAACTCGGGCAACGTCGAATTTCATACCGGAGGGAGTGATCCCATGACGTTCAAGGTGTCCGCGCCGAGTGCGGTACACCTTCGAAGTCTCTGGTCGGAACTTGGGGCCGTGCTCACCGGCCGACGCACGTTCGCGGTCGCCGAAGGCTGGGGCGGAAATCACGCGTGGGGACCAGCATTCGTGCTCGCTCATCAAATTCCCGAC
>JBDTMO010000096.1:0-11946 GCA_039934235.1 bacterium
TTGGAGTCGAGCGACGACTCGAGGCGTCCGAGAAGTACCTCGTACGATTCGGTCGGCGCGCGAGATGCGGCGAACTGCGCGAACATACCGTGTTCGTCGGCACGAGACTCGACTGGAGCACTCACCGGCTTTGTTGCGGGTGTGGACTTCGCGCGGGCCTCGGCAAGCGGATCCTCGAGCACTTCGAGATCGTCGAAGTCGATTGCCGTGGTGGAGACGGTCTCTCGTCGTGCAGTTTCCGGCGTTCGCACCTCGATGGATGGACGAGGGCGCGCCGCGAAGCGAACCGTGGTCGCCTTCAGGGCGAGGCGTTGCGCTTCGGCCCCCGCACCACCGTCCTCGAGCACCGGCATGCTGGCAAGAATGCGCGCCGTTCCCAGCATGTCGGCGGGTGTGGCCTCTCTATCGAATGTGATGAGTGCCAATCCATGCCGCGTCATCTGCAGCGTGACGTCCGACACGCCCGTGAGCCCGCCCGGAACGGAACCGGAGTTCGCCTGCAAGTCGTCACCGTGCAGCGCGAGGCTCACCGGTCCCAGCTTCGTCGTGTTGACGAGTAGGCGCAACGCGGCCTTTTGCTCGTTGATGTTGCCGGGTTCGTGCAGCAACAACCAGAGCAATTGCGCGAATTGGCGGGCGAAGATGAGCGAATGATCCATGATGAGTCCACCAAAGTATTAATGGCCGCATGGGACCGCCATCGCCGAATGCGCCGCCATGAGCACGGGGCCGAATCCCGGGCTGTCCCTCGGCAGTTTCGCGGAGATGGCACAGCGCCACTAGCATTCGGCTTCCACCCATCAGCACTCTGATTTCGCCAATGCCGCTCACCGTCTGGTCGTCGGCCCGGTACACCTTTCCGCTGCCGGATGGCCATCGCTTTCCGGTGGCGAAATACGCGATGCTGCGCGATCAGGTCATTGCGGAAGGCATTGTTGCGCCCGAGCGCGTGCTGGACCCGCCGGGCGCCACGGATTCCGATCTTCGATTGGTGCATGGCGCCGAGTATGTGGAGAAGTTCAACGGCGGCGCACTCGACCCCGCGGAGATGCGGCGCATTGGCTTTCCCTGGTCGCCTGAACTGGTGGAGCGTTCTCGGCGCGCCGTTGGTGGAACCGCCGCGGCGGCACGTCACGCACTCAACGTCGGCGTTGCGATGAACCTCGCGGGCGGAACACACCACGCGTTCGCCGACCATGGCGAGGGGTTCTGTGTGTACAACGACATCGCGGTCGCAATCCGGATGTTGCAACGCGACGGGCTGATTCAACGTGCGGCCGTCGTCGATCTCGACGTACATCAGGGCAACGGAACGCATGCGATTCTGGGCGCGGATCGTTCGGTGTTCACGTTCAGCATGCATGGCGGCAAGAATTATCCATTTCACAAGGTGCCGGGCACGCTCGACATCGAGCTCGCGGATCGCACGGGGGACGACGAATATCTCGCGCGCCTTTCGGACGCATTGCCTGGCGTATTGGCGCGCGCCGTGCCGGATATCGCGTTTTACATCGCCGGCGCAGATCCCCACGAAGGCGATACGCTCGGTCGTTTGGCCCTGACGTTCGACGGATTGGCTCGGCGCGATTCCTACGTGTTGTCACAATGCCGGGAGGTGGGGATTCCGGTGGCGATCACGATTGGCGGTGGATACGGGCGTCGTATCGAGGACACCGTTTCGGCCCACGTTGCGACGGTGCGTGTGGCCGCTGGATTCGCCTAGGTCGTTCAGGATTTTCGCGGCCATGCAATCCTTCGCCGCGCGCGGAGCGCACCCCACTTGGACTCGAGACAGAGAACCAATGTCTATCGAGTAGCGCGTAGCGGCGCTAACACGCTCGGGAAGCAGTTTCAAAAAGTCACGACAGCGATGACTCGCACGGCGCGCGGAGCCATACGAACGGCGGAGCTGTGGTCGAGGATCCGTGGCGATCCGCCCAATCCGCGTAAATCCGCGTTAAGGCTGGTCCCAAACGCATCACTCACGACGCTCGCACGAACAGCGTTGAACGACTCCAACGCGGATTTACGCGGATTTGGCGGATGCACGCGGCTCGCTTCGTGTCCGCATAGTTCTACGGTGCGCCAGACACGAACGCGACACAATGAGCCCAACTGATTCTCCCGCGATCCCGGAGCGGCGCTTACGCTCGCGAGAAGTAGTTCACAGTCTCACAATCATTCGCGCGGTGCGTGCAGGCGTGCGAAACAGCGGAGCCGTGGCCGAGGTCATGCTGGGTTCTTTGGGTTGCGTGACGTTGCCCTTTCAGTGGCGCCGCGACGATCCGCGTAAATCCGCCCAGCCGCGCTGGATTCGTTCATCACCTCAAACCTTCAACCTCAGCCAGCCGACGCTCCAGGAATCGCCGAGTTTGTTCCTGCGTCGTTAGCGCCAGCGCGGCGGAATACGCGGCCGCCGCATCGCCATGTCGACCGAGTCTCCGGAGCAGATCTGCCCTCGCCGAGTGCGCGAGTTGATAGTTGTCCAGTTCACCGCGCGCGAGAAGTTCGTCGATGATCGCGAGACCTCGCTCAACTCCCTCGCTCATCGCGATCGCGACCGCGCGATTGAGTTCGACCACCGGCGATGGGCGCGCGCGAAGTAACACATCATACAGTCCCGTGATCTGCCGCCAATCCGTATCCTCTGCGCGCGCCGCCTCTCCGTGCACGGCGGCAATCGCCGCCTGCAGCGTGTATGGTCCGAAGCGGCCCGACCGCAGCGCGCGCTCGGTCAACTGCACACCCTCTCGAATTTGCTCGGCGTTCCACAGCGACCGGTCCTGTTCGTCGAGCACCAAGAGATCACCGTTCGCCGACACGCGCGCCGCGCGCCGCGAATCATGCAGGAGCATCATCGCCAACAAGCCCTCGGACTCAGGCTCGGGAATGAGCTCCACAAGCAGGCGTCCCAGGCGAATGGCCTCGCGACACAGGTCCGCGCGAGTGAGGGACGTGCCTGAGCTCGCGGAATAGCCCTCATTGAAAATCAGGTACAGAACCGCGAGTACCGCATCGAGTCGCGCCGGCAAATCGCGCTGAGAGGGAATCTCATACGGAATACGAGCAGCGCGAATCTTGTTCTTCGCACGGACGATGCGCTGCGCGAGTGTCGGCGCCGGCATCAGGAAGGCGTGTGCGATTTCCTCCGTCGTCAGGTTGCCAACCGTGCGCAGCGTCAGCGCGACCTGTGCGTCGGGATTGAGTGCGGGGTGACAACAGGTAAAGATGAGCCGCAGCCGATCGTCGCCGATGTCGTCGTCGCTGGTCGTTGGCTCAACCGCCGACTCGTCGTTCATCACGCGTGCAAGCTCCTCGCGCTTGGAGTCGAGATTCGTCTGGCGACGGCGACGATCGATCGCCTTGAATCGCCCGGTGCTTACCAGCCACGCGACGGGATTGTCGGGTACGCCCTCGTGCGGCCAACGCTCCACCGCAACGACGAACGCGTCGTGCAGTGCCTCCTCCGCGGAATCGAAATCGCCGAGGAGGCGAATGAGCGTGGCCAGCACGCGGCGCGAATCGGCGCGGTAGATCCCGTCGACGACCGCCGCAATCGTCGGCGATTGATCGGACACCGGGCCGCTCGCGCCAACGATGATCAGGTGCCTTCCATGATCGGGCGAATTTCGATCGAGCCGTTCAGCGCAGCCGGAATTCTCGACGCCACCGCGATCGCATCGTTCAGGTCACGGCCCTCGATGAGGTAGTAGCCGCCAAGCTGCTCCTTCGTTTCCGCGAACGGCCCGTCGGTCGTCGAGATGGATCCGTTGCGCACGCGAACAGTCGTCGCGGTCGTGGTTGGCTGCAGGCCGTTTCCACCCAGGTAGTGACCGCTGCCCTTGATGTCGGCCGTATACGCCTGGTAGTCGCCCATCATCTTGCCCGCTTCTTCCCTGTTCATGCGCTCCCACTGCTTTTCGTCGTCATAGATGAGGCAAAGGTATTTCATCGCGTCCTCCCAAAGGGTGATTGTCTTGCGCTGTGCCCCGTAGTCGAACGAGACCACGCGAAATCGACAGCCAGTGTGAGGGCCGGTCAATCGCTTTGGTTAATCGTTGCGATGCCGTCACTTCCGCCGAGCCATCAGCATACACATCGCAGCCGGCACCCGAAGACAACCTTTGAATGGCTTTGGATGTCTGAACCAGCGTTGTGCATTCCCCACCCCATCCCGCTCTCGTGCTCAAAATCATCTGCTCCGCGAAGCAGTACTCACTCGCCGTAGCTCTCGCCGTCATTGCGCTCGCTCCCATCGTAAACGCGCAACGCCCCTCGGACACCACCGTCGTCAAATCCACCCACAGCGTGCCTGTGCCTGCGGCCACCGCCGCACCAAAGCTCAGCCCAGTCAAGATCGACGGCCACATCGATGAAGACGCATGGGCCAAGGCAACGCCCATCACCAACTTTACGCAGATCGACCCGGATGAGGGAAAGCCCGGCACGCAACGCACGGAAGTGCGCTTTCTCTATGATCAGGATGCTCTCTACGTGGCGGCGCGAATGTTCGACACGGCCGGACCGGCAGGCATAACGACGCGACTGGTACGACGCGACGCCAACATGGAGTCCGACTGGTTTCAAGTCGTGATCGACGGGTATCACGACCACCTCGGTCGCGCATTCTTCCAGGTGAATCCGTCGGGTGTAAAGTTCGATGCGCTTGGTATTGGTGGCTCCAACCCCGACGATTCCTGGGATCCCATCTGGGAAGTGGCGACGAGCATCGATGCGCAGGGATGGAGCGCCGAGCTGCGCATTCCGTATTCACAACTCCGGTTCTCGCAGCAGGAGGTGCAAACGTGGGGGCTGCAGGTGCGCCGCTTCATTCAGCGCACGCAGGAGCAGGACCAATGGTCATTCTGGAAAAAGACCGACATCGGCGGCCCGTCGCGGTTCGGGCATCTCGACGGATTGCGGATCGCACACGTGCCTCGACACGTCGAGGTTGTGCCGTACGTCGTCGGACGTGCGCGGTACGTGCAGCCGGGGCAGCCAGGTGATCCGTTCAATAGCGGCAACCAGAAAGACACGCGCGTCGGCGGCGACGTAAAAGCGCTGCTGACGTCAAACCTCACGCTCAACCTCACGCTCAATCCAGACTTCGGGCAGGTCGAGGTCGATCCTGCATCCGTCAATCTCAGCGCGTTCGAAACATTCTTCAGCGAGAAGCGGCCGTTCTTCGTCGCCGACGCAGGCATCTTCGACTTCGGCAACTTCAACTGCTACTTCTGCAGCAATGTGTCATCGATCGAATCGTTCTACTCTCGGCGCATTGGGCGTTCGCCGCAGGGCGCAGACCTGGCCGCCAATGCCGGACAGTTCGCGGATATTCCGGAGAACTCGACAATTCTCGGTGCCGCGAAAATCACCGGGCGCACGAAGAACGGATTGACGATCGGACTTCTCGACGCCGTGACGCGAAAGGAATCCGCGCGCGTGCTCACTCCCGGCACGCCGGAGTTCACGCGTGAGGTCGAACCGCTCACGAACTACTTTGTTGGCCGAGCGACGCGTGATTTCAGCGGCGGCGATCTGGTGATTGGCGGCATTGCCACATCAGTCGTCCGCCAGCTCGACGACGCAGCGCTGACGGACCGGCTCAATCGCCACGCGGAATCCGTTGGCGCGGACATGGTGCTGAGCTGGGACAAGAAGACGTACAGCTTCATCGCGACCACGGAGCTTTCCAACATCGATGGCAGTCCATCCGCGATCCTGCGCGCTCAGCGTTCGAGCGCGCGGTACTACCAACGGCCCGATCGCAAGTTTGCGAATGGGTGTTTTCTGTCCGGCTGCCTCAATCCGTCGGCGACGAGCATGCAGGGTCTCGCGGGCTACGCGCGAATCGCCAAGGACGGCGGCGCATTCAATTGGGAAACGTCGATCAATACGCGAACGCCTGGCTTCGAGGTCAACGACATCGCCTTTCTAAGCCGAGCGGACTACATCTGGCAGCAGGGAAACGTTCAGTACACGTGGACGGTTCCCACCAGCTGGTATCGCTAGCGTTTTACACGCTGGGTGGGCAACAGCAGTGGACGTATGACGGCGATCTCAATGACCGCCAGGCGCAACTCGCACTTGGCGGGCAATCGCTCCAGTTCTGGAACGCGAACATGTTCTACATCTACAGGCCGCGGGTGCTCGACGACCGCGCCCTCCGTGGAGGACCTGTGGTGTCGCGGCCCGCGCAAAGCGTCGGTTTGCTCAGCGTGTCCACTGACAGCAGGCGTCCGCTGGTCGCGAGCATCAACACGCAACTCGCCCGCAATGAGGAAGGGGGCTTTTCGGCGAACCACGCGCTCAGCGCGCGGATCAAGCCGGCGTCGAAGATCTCGCTGAGCTTCGGGCCGTCCTACAACCTGTCCACCAGCGTGGCGCAGTACGTCACCGCCATCGATGATGCGACGGCCACGACGTTCTTCGGGCGGCGCTATGTGTTGTCGTCGTTAACGCAGAAGACGCTCTCGCTCGATACGCGCGTGAACGTGACCTTCACACCGAACGCGACGCTGGAGTTGTATGCACAGCCGTTTTTCGCGAGTGGCGACTACTTCAACTTCAAGGAGTTCGACGCGCCTCGACAGTTGCACAAGAGCATCTACGGCAAGGATCGCGGCTCGGTGGTGGCGACGCGCGACGCTTCAGGCAGGGAGACGAAGTACACGATCGATCCTGACGGCGCTACCGGACTGGCGGCGCCGTTCGACATCGACAATCCGGACTTCAATTTTCGCTCACTGCGCGGGAATGCCGTGTTCCGTTGGGAATACAATCCGGGCTCGACGTTGTATCTGGTGTGGACGCAGGAGCGGACGGATCAGGCGGCGGTCGGGGACTTCGACTTTTCGCGCGATCGGACGTCGCTGTTGACCGCGCATCCAGACAACATCTTTCTCATCAAGCTGTCGTATTGGCTTGGGCGGTAGGATTTCTGTCATCCTGAGCGAACGAAGTGAGTCGAAGGATCTGGACGCAACAGAGTGCAGATCCTTCGACTCGCTACGCTCGCTCAGGATGACAACGGACCGAGCGACGTCTATCCTCCAACCATGCCACCAATTCCTCCGCCGCGACGCGACGGATTCACGTCGTCAACGCCCGTCCCGTTGTATTGGGCCGAGTACGGCGACGCCACCGCTCCGCCGGTTCTCTTGCTGCATGGCGGTCCAGGCGCGAGCCACGACTACCTGCTGCCGCAGATGCTCGAGCTGGCCAACGCGCATCGCGTTGTCTGCTACGACCAGCGCGGCGGTGGACGCTCACGTCACGACGACGACCGCGCGTCCATCACGTGGCACGATCAAGTCGCTGACGTCGCACGCGTCGTGACGGAGCTGGACGTCGCGCCGCTCGACATCGTTGGATATTCGTGGGGTGCGCTGCTTGCCCTGCTCTATGCGGTCGAGGCGAAGGCGGGCCGTGTGGCACCCATGCCGTCGCGTTTGTCGTTGATCGATCCTGCACCGGTAACGCGCGCGTATCGCGATACATTCGAGCAGGAGCTCGCACGTCGCCAGGCGAGCCCCGAAGTGGCGGCAATGCGCGATGAGCTCGCTCAGTCCGGGCTTCGCGAACGCGATGCCGACGCGTATCGTCAGCGCATGTTCGAGTTGAGTGTGGCCGGATACTTCGCTGATCCTCGCCGCGCCCACGACCTCACACCGTTTCGCGTTACTGGACGCGTGCAGCAATCGATCTGGAAATCACTCGGCGATTTTGACCTAGTGCCAGCACTGCGTGACCTGCGTTTACCGGCCTTCGTCGTTCATGGGCGACAGGATCCCATTCCGATCGCGTCGTCCGAGATCGTCGCGCAAGCACTCGGTACGCAACTCCTGGTGCTGGAAGACTGCGGGCATGTGCCCTATGTTGAACAAGCTGCACGATTGGTCCCGCCACTTCTCGCGTTCCTGCGCGATCCTGCAGCATCAACACTTCCTATCGTCAACTAAGGCGCCGTGGCCGACGAGTCAATTCAACCGCATATCGCGACGCTCGATTACGACGGCCGCCGATTCAACGTGAGTTGTCGCGTTGTGTTCGACGGCATCGAGTACGTTGGCCGCCTGTGGTTCTCCGACGAAACGTGGGACGACGCAGGACTCCCGGACCGCGGCGCACTGCCAGGCCGGACTCGTGAGGAAGCGCTCGCATTGGCTCGGCGTCTTACGCAGCAGGACATCCTGCTTCGGTATCGTCGAGCATTGGCCGAGAAGCGCCGCTTCGTCGGCCTGCGTCGCGCGACGGATGAGATCCTCGGCAAGATTCGCTACCTGAATCAGGTTGCGATCAGCATGCGCGCCGGTCTTCTGGATTCTGATGGCGCCGCTGCGGAGATCGATCTCACGGAGCGGCAGTTGCACGAGATCATCGAGAAGCTGCGGTCGTTCGCGGGCATAGAGGGCTGACGGCTGAAGGCTGGCGCCGGCTGACGGCTGACGGCTGACGGCTCGCTCGCTGCCGCTCGCTTGACTGCTCGCTCGCTTCGCTCGCTTGACCTTTTGGCCGTCAAGGCCGCATAGCGGCCGCGCAGTCCAGCGCCGCGAAGCAGGCGCGCGCCGTCCAGCAAGCGCAGCGCGAGCGGCTAGGTTTCCCCCATGGACCCCCGCTCCGCCGCGCACGCGCTCACCCAAATCGCCGCATTTCTCGAGCTGCGTGGTGAAAGCACGTTCAAGTCGAAGGCGTACGAGCAAGCGGCACGCGCCATCACCGCGCACGACACCGACGACCTCGGCGTGCTCGACCGCGCGGGCGAGCTCGCGAACACGCCAGGCATCGGCAAAACGATCCTCGCTGTCTTGCGCGATCTCATCGAGACCGGCGAGTCGCGCTATCTCGAACAGCTGCGCGCTGATCTCCCCGCCGGTATGCTCGACCTGCTCAACGTGCCGGGCCTCCCGACCGCCAAGATTCACCTTCTGCACGAAACACTCGGCATCGATTCTGTCGACGCACTCGATGCGGCGGCGCGCGATGGACGGCTCACGAACCTGAAAGGCTTTGGTCCCAAGACCGCCGCGAAGATCCTGCGCGGTATTGAGCTCTTTCGTGCATCGGGTTCACGATCGCTTTGCAATCGCGCGACTGAGCAGGCGCGATCACTGCTGGCCGCCGTCAAGGCGCATCCCGATGTGATCAGCGCCGCGATCGCCGGCTCTGTTCGCCGGCACAACGAAACCATCGGCGACGTGGACATCGTTGCTGCGTGTCGTGGTGATTCGCTCGCGGTTGCAGCGTCGTTCGCACGCGCGCCCGGCGTGCGCACTGTCCTCCTCGGCGATACCGCATCACCGAACATCGCGTTCATGGACGGTGCGCATCTCAACCTGTTCTGCGTGCGAGAGGAGGATTTCGTCGTCGCACTGTGGCGCGCGACGGGCTCGGACGAGCACGTGAACACCGCCGCCGCGCTCCTCGCCCGGGTGGGTGTGCGACTCGATGGTGATGTTCTGCGCGACAAGAAAGGCGTCGCCATTCCGATCACCAGCGAAGAGCAGATCTACCAGCTCATCGACCTTCCGCTCATTCCCGCGGAGATGCGCGAAGATGGGCAGGAGTTTTTGCTGGCGGTCGCTCGACGACTGCCCGAGTTGGTAGAGCTCGGGGACATTCGCGGCGCGTTGCACTGCCACTCCACGTACTCGGATGGCAAGGCGACAATCAGCGAAATGGCGGAGTCAGCGAAGTCGCGCGGGTGGAGCTACATCGGCATCACGGATCATTCGCAGGCAGCGTTCTATGCCAACGGGATGTCGCGCGAGCGTGTGCTCGCGCAACACGACGAGATCGACGCGTTGAATGCACAGGCGACCGATTTTCGGATACTGAAAGGCATCGAGGCCGACATCCTCGCTGATGGCGCGCTCGATTACGACGCGGAGCTGCTCGACCGCTTCGATTTCGTCGTCGGCTCGATACATTCCCGGTTCGCCATGGACAGACCAAAAATGACCGAGCGCGTCCTGCGTGCGCTGGACGATCCGCACCTCACGATACTCGGCCACCCAACGGGACGGCTGCTGTTGTCGCGCGATCCGTATCCCATCGACATCGACGCCGTGCTCGAAAAGGCAGCGGACGTTGGCGTCGCCGTGGAGCTCAACGCTGATCCAAAGCGGCTCGACCTCGACTGGAGACTCCTGCGGCGCGCCAAGACGCTCGGCATCAGCATCGAGATTGGTCCTGATGCGCATTCGACCAAGGGTCTGGATTGCACGGCGATCGGAGTCGGCATTGCGCGCAAGGGCGGCTTGGAGGCCACCGACGTTCTCAACGCAGGGAGCGTGCACGATGTGCTCGCGTTTGCGCGCGCGCGTCACGAGCGTACGCACTGATGGCGGCGCGGAAGAAGGTGGCGACGAAGAAACGCGCGTCGAAGCCGCTGCGCGGGGCCGCCCTGAAGGCGCAGGCGAACGTGGTGCTCCAACGGCTTCTCGCGGAGTACCCCAATGCGCATTGCGCGCTCGACTTCACGAACGCATTCGAGCTGCTCTCGGCAACGATCCTGAGCGCGCAGTGCACCGACAAGCGCGTGAACATGGTGACGCCCAATCTGTTCGCGCGATATCCCAACGCGACGGCGCTTGCCGCCGCGAATCAGTCCGACGTCGAGGAGATCATCAAGACGACCGGGTTCTTTCGCAACAAGGCAAAGAGCCTGATCGGCATGGCCACCGGTCTCGTCGAACGCCACGGCGGAGAAGTTCCTGCCGACATGGACGCACTGGTCCAGCTCCCCGGGGTAGGACGCAAGACGGCCAACGTGATACTCGGCAATGCCTTTGGACGTAACGATGGCATCGTCGTCGACACGCACGTGACGCGCGTCAGCAACCGGCTCGGCTTGGTCGCGGGGACGGACGCGGTAAAGATCGAGCAGGCGTTGATGCCATTGTTTCCGCAACAGCACTGGACGATGCTTTCGCACCTGTTCATTGAGCACGGTCGTCAGGTATGCGACGCGCGCGCGCCGCGCTGCGGTGACTGCGTGCTCGCCGATGTGTGTCCTTCCTCGCTCGTTTGAACGTTTCCCCCTGCCCGACGAATGAACCCACGCGCCTTCGCTTGCATCGCTCCGGTCGCTGTTCTCGCGTTTTCAATGGCCTGCGCGCACAATCCCGATCCTGAACCGGAAATGATCCCGGAAACGCCTGTGCGCGTTGCGCCGCCACTCGGCGCGGTAAAGCCGGGCGATTGCCCCGAAGCCGTGCGTCGCGCGCTGGCAAAGCCGGACATCGAAGTCGATCGGCTGGCGACACCGAGAGCGAGCGTGCCATCCGCGGTGTCGGGCAAGACGATGCCGACTGCCGTGCGGCGCGCCAGCTACAACGAGGTGCGTGTGTCAGTAGTCGTCGACACGCTCGGCAAAGCGGAGATGAGTACTTTCAAGGTGATCAAGACAACGCATCCGTGGCTTGCCAGCAGCTTCAAGACTGCCGTTGCGAAATGGACGTTCGATCCCGCGCAACTTGCTGGCTGTAAGGTGCCTCGGCTGTGGCTCGGCGCCATTACGTCGGGAAAGCCGCCTGTGCCCAAGGGCGACTAGATCAGGCTTTGGACCGTTGTCATCCCGCACGAGCGGACGCTCGTGTCGGGATCTACGCTCCTTGCTCTGTGGCGCAGGTCGAGCGCGTGGATAGAAGATCCCGACACGGGCTCGCTACGCTCGCGCATGCGGATGACATCCATCGGCGCTTGAGCCCAACGCCGCCGTTACTGAATTCTCAGGACAGCGATGCCGATGTTCGTTGCATTGGAAAGCGGCAGCCCGGACAGCGCATGCAGGTCGAGGAGTTGCGGGCTCGCGAGTGCAGAGCCAGACACCTTCAACAGCATCGCGCCGCCACCGCGCAGTTGCGCCGCCGCTTGAAACGCTGACCCAAACGTGGCCTGTCGCATCGTCAGCGGAACCGCCGGCGGCGGATTGGCCAGGTCCTT
>JBDTMO010000097.1:0-11865 GCA_039934235.1 bacterium
CCGGCGTCAGTGTGGCCACGAGGCCGCTCAGGCGAGCATCATCCGGACTCGCGGCGAGCAGCATGGTGTACACCGCGAGCGCCTGCTCCGGAAATCCCTGCGATAGATAAAGCTCAGCCATCGTCTCTGTGACGAAGGGCTGGCGGGCGACCGCTTCCTCGGGCGCTGGACTCTCTCCAGCGTCAATAAGTTCAGCCTCCGCTGCAATCACTTCTGGCGGAAGCTCAACAGGGATGTCTTCGCCGGCACTCGGTCCGGACGCGCCGGGCTCCGTGTAATCCTGCTTGGGCGCGTCTTCCGGTGCATCGGCATGCGCAACTTCTGCGTAGTCGGGCAGATCCGGTGGCGGCGCGTCGAAGAAAGGGAGGTCGCCAGCGCTGGAGTCTTCGAATGCGGCGCGTTTTTCGCCCGCAGGCTCCAGCGCGTCCTCTGCCAGAGGATCACCCTGTGGCGGAAGCACCAACCCGTCATCGATATCCACCGTAGCCATTTCATCAGCTTCTGGCTGCGTTGACGCGCGGTGCAGTTCATCGTGCGTTATTCCGCCGCTGCCCTGCAGCCCTGCGAGAGATTCGATGCGCCCGGCTGGTGCTGCGAACGACGGCACGCCGCTCTCAAGGCTATCGTCGAGCTCCGATGTTTCCTGGATATACTCGTCCGGCGGCGTGAACTCGGTGGACTCGAGTCCCTCCGTAAGCGCCGGGTGCTCGTCTTCTGCGGGTGCGCTGTACGGCTGGTCCGCGAACCCAAGCAGCGAGAAGTCCTCGATGAACGCACCGCTTGGCGGGGGGGCAGGCGGCTGAAACGACCGCGGAATAACAGGCACGCCGGCCGGCGCCGTATCGTCCAGCGAGGACAGGGCTGGCGAGAAATCCGCGCGTATCGACAGCGGCTCCGCCTCGAACGGGGCGACCTCTTTTTCGATGTCGATTCCGAGGTCGCCACTCGGCAACTCGAACGACACAAGTGATTCGGAGTCGTCGGGCGGGGTTTGCGCATCCAATGTGGCAATGAGCGCCTGCATTTCCTCATTGCGGGGATCGGCGTCGAGCACGCGCACGTACCACTGGCGCGCCGAGGCGTAGTCTCCCTGTCCCCCGGCAATGTCACCAAGGTGCCGTAGGGCGATCAAATTCTCCGGATCGAGCCCGAGTGCGGTCTCGAATACGACACGCGACTCGGGCATCCTGCCGGCTTCGTACAAAGCCTGACCATAGACAATGTGCCCGCTCATGTGACCGGGCTGCTGCGGGAGAAATTCTTCGCAGATCACGATCGCCTGCTCGATGTCTCCCGCCTTGCGAAATTCGTTCGCCAACGGCGCGAAATAACGTCGTGGATTCTCGTCGAATTTTTTCTTCAACTCGTCGATGCGGGCGGTACTGGCCATCAAAGCCTCGGTGGCGGCGCGCAGGCGGGTGGTTAGGAGGATCAAAGGTATCCTACACGTGGTACAAGTCAATCAGAAGTGCGGGCGTCACTTGATTTTAGCCCTTGTCGTCGGGTAACTTTTCCTGCTTCCCCCTCCAGTTTTCCAGCAGCTCGAAGGAGTTCTACCCCGTGCTCCAAACAATGCGGAGCTCCGCCAAGATCGTGATGTGGATTCTTCTCATATCATTTGTCGGCGGTTTCCTTCTCTTCCAGACGTCCGGACTCATGGGTTCGGCGCCCGTTACCTCGACGACCTCGGTCGCTTCGGTCAACGGAAAGGACATTCTCTATCTCGATTGGCAGCGCCGCGCACAGCAGCTTGTGCAGCAGACGCAGCAGCAATCCGGTCGCACGCTCACCCAGGACGAGCAGCGCCGCCTGGAGAACCAGTCATTCGACGACATGGTCGCCGAGATCCTGCTCGAGCAGGAGTACAAGAAGCGGGGAATTCTCGTTTCCGACGAGGAACTGCGCGACTACGCGAGGTTCGCGCCGCCGCAGTGGATTCGTACCGCGCCTGACCTCCAGACGGACGGGCGCTTCGATCCGGCGAAGTACCAGCGCCTTCTCGCCAGCGCGCAGGCGCGGCAATCGGGGCTGCTCGCCGCGCTCGAACAGTACTTCCGCAGCGAAGTGCCAAAGGAAAAGCTGTTCGAGCAGGTCACGAGCGGCATCTACATCACGGATGCGGACCTGTGGCGCGCATGGCAGGACGCGAACGACAGCGCGACCGTGAGCTTCGTCGACTTCAAACCGCAGCCGACCGCCGCCGACAGCAACGTCGCGGACGGCGACCTGCGGAAGTATTACGACGCGCACAAGGCTGAGTTTGACCGCCCTGGGCACGCGTCGCTGAGTGTCATGCACATTCCCCGTGTGACCACGGCAGCCGACACCGCCGCAGTACGCGAGCGGATCAATAAGCTGCGTGCCGAAATCGCAGGCGGCGCGAAGTTCGAAGACGTCGCGAAGCGCGAATCGAACGACTCGATCTCCGCGGCGAACGGTGGCGATCTCGGCAAGTTCGTGAAGGGTCAGATGGTGGCCGATTTCGACAAGGCCGCGTTCGCGCTCAAGCCCGGCGAGTTGTCACCCGTGGTGACCACACCGTTTGGTTACCACATCATCAAGGTGGAGTCGCATACGGGCGACACACTCAAGGCTCGGCACATTCTGCTCCGCATTCAGCCAAGTGATTCGTCCACGGCGAAAGTGGATCGCGAAGCCGACGCGCTCGCGAAGCTGGTGGCGGGCGCAGACCAACCGGCCAAGTTCGACGCTGCCGCAAAGACGCTCGGCCTGACGCCGTTCCGTGTGCAGGTGTCGGAGAATACGCCTGCCCAGTACAACGGCAAAGAAGTGCCGAGCGCCAGTGCGTGGGCATTTGGTGGTGCGAAGGTGGGCGAATCCAGTGACCTGTTCGACGCCGAGGACGGCTATTACGTCGCTCGTCTCGATTCAATAACGGAAGGCGGCAAGACCTTTGACGCCGTCAAACCAGCGGTGCGCGGCCGAGTTGCCGAAGACCGTGCGGTCGAGCGGTCGATTCCCGCGGCGCAGAGCCTCGTAAAGGCGGCCCAGGGGAGCTCGCTCGAGGCAGCAGCGGCCGCGGCGAAGTTGACGGTGCAGAAGACGGCCATGCAGACGCGCGCCGGTGTCGCGAGAGAGCTGGGTAGTCTGGGCGAGGCGGTCGGGGCGGCATTCGCCGCGCCGCTCAACGAGGTGAGCGGACCCATTCGGCAAGCCGACGGTGTTTACGTCACGCGCACGGACGCGCGGAAGCCGAGCGACAAGGCCGCCTTCGACGCGCAGAAGAAGGTGCTTCGCGGCCGTCGGATGCAGCAGATGCGCGATCAATGGATCCAGATGTACCTCGACGACCTGAAGAAGAGCGCAACGGTCAAGGATCGTCGGAAGGAGCTGAACGCGCAGCTGCGGAGACAGTCCGCAACCTGAGTGAACGGTGAACGGTAAAGTCAAAGGCACACCGGACTCAGTCTGGTGTGCCTTTGTCGTAACCGTTCACGGATCACCGTTCATCCTTCACCATCGCCATCTTTCAGATCAGGCGCTTTGGTTCTGGGCGCGCTTCCTCGGCGGTCTCCCGGCGAATGACTGGCTCACCAGCGGGCAACCGCGGCTCCACTCGCGACTCTGGCTCAGTGATCGACCGCTCAACGTCGTTGACGTTCTTCTTGAATTCACGAATTCCCTTGCCGAACGATGCGCTGATTTCCGGAATGCGCTTGGCGCCGAAGAGCACGAGTACGATGACCAGAATGATCATCAGTTCGCCGAAACCGAGATTGCCGAACATGGTGTCTCCTTAGAAAAGCGAACGAGCGATGAGATATGCGATGAGGACGCCGAGGAGGCTCAGCAAGCTGACGTCGAGCACGACGGCGAAGGAAAACTTAAGAATGACAAGATCAATCGGGTTCAGCCCGAACGACGGTTGTACGCCCGTAGTGAAAAACTCCTTGACCGCGCCAGGCGGTAGAAAGCGTCGCGCGACCTGCGTCATCGCGCCGCCAACGACGAAGCCGATCGCCAGCGTTACGGCGTGAAACACCGGCCGATGCTTGGAAGATCCTCGTGGTGCCATCAGGAGCGCCGGTCCATGACGTACAGAATAGCATCCGAAAGCGCCGCGCGCGCCTGCGTATCGGGAAGCCGCTCGAGCGCCTCGTCCGCCTCCCGTGCGAAATGCTCTCCCCGACGACGTGCATCGTCGATGCCGCCGTGGGCAGCAACGAGCGCGATCACTTCAGCGACCTGATCATCTGCGGGCGCCTCGGTGGCGAAAAGGGCATCGACTGTGGCGCGGCCGGAACGAGAAAGACGTGGCAAGGCGGCGATCAGAGGCAACGTCACCTTGTGCTCCTTCAAATCCAGCCCCGAAGGTTTTCCCGTCACGGAAGCCGTCTCCGTATAGTCGAGAATGTCATCGGCCACCTGAAACGCCATCCCAAGACGCTCTCCGTACCGCCGCAGTGCGCCCCGATACGGCATCGCGCCGCACATCGCGCCCGTCTCACACGCCGCACTCAGCAACGATGCGGTTTTGGCCTGGATGAGCATCTCGTAGTCCTGCTCGGTAAATGCGAGCGCGTCCAGCGCGGCAAGCTGCCGCATCTCTCCAATCGTCAGCTGCGTCGAGACACGCGTCAGCACCTGCAGGAGATCGAGGTCACCAAGGCTTACCAAGGCTTCGAGCGCACGCGAATACAGGAAGTCGCCCATGATCACGCTCACCTGATGACTGAAGAGCGAGTTCACCGTAGGGAGTCCGCGACGCAGCGCCGAGTGATCCACCGAGTCGTCGTGGACGAGCGACGCGAGATGCATCAACTCGAGCACGGCCGCGAGCGTAACCACTCGCCCGTCCGACGACTCGGCGGTTTCGCTCGCGAGCAGCGCGAGCGTTGGACGAAACATCTTACCGCGAATCTGGAGCAGATGACTGCTCACCTGCTCAATCAGCGGCAGATCCGCCGAGACGACGCGCCGCATTTCGGCGACGACGGCCTCGAGTCGCTCCTGGACAGGCGCCTGGATTTCACGCAGCGCCGCGGTTGCAGGCATGCGCGTGCGCGCAACGGCACTGCTCACGGTGCGGCGCCCTCAACCGCAGCGAGCCGCTCGCCTACGTCCTGGAACTGGATGTCGACGACGAACACCCGCTGATAGTACTCGATCGCCGCATCGCGCTGGCCGCGCACCTGCGCGCAGCGGCCAAGTAGATAGAGCACACCAATCAGTTGACTCTCGCTCATTCCGGGTTCGTGGAGTGCGCGCCCAAGAATGGTGGCCGCCATCGGATACTGCTCTTTCTCGATGAAGCACAATCCAAGCGCCTCATAGGTTGGCACCCGGTTACTCGGCGCACGAAGTGCCTTCTGAAACTCGGAGATCGCCTCATCAAGCAGGCCCATTTCCTTGTACGCGACGCCGAGGTCGTAGTGGCTTTGATGATCCTCTTCTTCAACGTTGTCGGCAATGCCCTGCTTGAACTTCTTGAGCATGTCCTGAAAATCTGCTTCTTCGTCGCCGGTCGGTTCCTCTTCGTCGACGACCATCCGCGTGTCTTTCGGCGCTTCGTCGTCGCGCAGCCAATCGCCGAGGTTGATGTACTCGTCGTCGGATGTCGGTGGCGGCGTAACAGGCATCGACAGCGCTGGAACAGTCGCGCGCGCGACTCCCATCGTTTGGCGCCTGGGCGGCGCGACGACCGGCTCAGGTACGGGCTCCGGCTCTGGGAAGGTTTCGAGCGCTGATTGTGCCCGTTGATCATCGGGGGCGAGATCGATGACGCGCTGATAGATCGCGCGCGATTTCTCGACCTGGCCGGCGCGGAACAACGCGTCTGCCAGCTGTACGTATGCTTCGATCAGTCGTCCCCGCTCATTGGTCCGAAACGCATACTCGACGCGTTTCTGGTGATGGCGGACCGAGCTCGGATTGAGCAGGACGATTTCGTCCGCAAGCTTGGATGCTGCTCCGAGATCGTCATTGCGCTCAAAGCCGACCATCGCCGCCTCGAGCTGGCGGAGACCACCGTCGCGATCCCCGGACTCGAGCATCGCCTCCGCAAGACGACGGCGAACGTTGTTGTCATCGGGATCCGCTTCCGAGAGCGCCTGCAACAGATCGACATCCTGCTCGGCCATCACCGTTGACTGGCGACGAGCCGCCGGCGGCGTGGGGATAATTTCGAGTTCGCGCTCTGTGTGGATGCCCGACGAATAATGGTCCACGACCAATTCGTCGTCCGCGACCTCCTCGTCGTCCGCAACGGGTTGGTCGTCGGATTCGGGACCCGCGGCGTCGAGCGCGAGTGGCTCCAGCTCGACGCTGTTGCGCGCATACACAGTTTCGACGTCGAGAATGGCTTCGCCGGAATGCGGTAGGTCCAGATCCATGAGCGGCAAATCGGGAACCGCGTCCTGTACGGGAGTTCCACCTGCTGGAGTGCCGTCGGGCAGAATCAGCTCGAGATCGCCCCCAATGGACGGTTCGTCGTCTTCGGACGCTGATTCCAGGCCGTCCTCGTCGACGAGCAAGGGCAACCCGTGCAGCGACGGACGCGACGGAGTCCTCTTTGGCTCGACAAAATCCGGGACGCCTAAGTCGATGTCGCCGAAGTCCAGATCGGCAGCTGACGTGTGTAGAGCGTCGGGTGGTGCCGGCAGATCGAAATCGAGCAGGTCATCCAGGCCTTCCGCTGGTGGCGCAATTGGCGACTCGACGCGCGGAGCAAAACTCGTGGGCTCGAAGTCGAGCAGTTCGCCGCTGGCGTGTGACGGCGCACCAGAGGAGAATGACGTTGTTTCCAGGCCGTCGAGCACGGTCCCAGCGTTCAACGCAATGTTGTTGCGCTCAAAGTCATCGGCCCTCGTCAGCCCATCGAGCACGGCCGGCTCGAGCTCAGGCGTGTCCAGAATGTCGGCGATCGGCTCGGGCGCTGTCGGTGACGGCGGGGGCGGAGCTACAGGCGTCGCCGGTATCACTGGCGTTGACCGCACGTCAACGGGTGGCGTGGTGTGAATCTCCTCTACCTCGCCGGTGTGGAGCATCTCGAGACCCTGCATCGCACGTTTTGCCACGCTCGCCGCGCTCGACACGCGCGTTTGCGGAGCCGTGTCGCTCAGGTCGAGGAATACCAGGTCGGCGGCGGAGCGGCTCGGCGCATCGCCCAATTCGCGCGGTTCGGCCGTCGGATCGATTGCCTTCATCCGCTCGATCGTCGCGCGCGCCTCCGCAGCACGCCCCTCGTGCGAGTATCGAACATACAGGAGTTGCAACTGTTCGATCGCCTCGACGCCTCGCCCCTTCTTCGATAGCTGCTCGGCAAGCATCAGGCGAATGTCGTCCTGATCGGGACAGAGGTCGGCAAACTCCTTCAACGCGCGGAATGCCTCGTCGATCTTTCCCGAGGTCTGCATGCGATCCGCGTACTCGAGGAAGTTCTTCTTGGCGTCGCTCTTGAAGCCCTTCTGCGCGCTGATCTTGCCGAGCTTGTAGTAGACGCTCGCCCGGCCCGGCGAGTTGCGCAGGATCTTGTTGCAGAGCGCGATGGCATTGTTGTGGAATCCGCCATCGGCGTACCGGTCAACCGCCTGCTCGTAGTAGTCAACGGCGTCGCCGACGCTCCCCTGTTTCAGGTAGAGGTCACCGACCCGGTTGAACAGCGAGACGTCGACTTCCTCGTCCATCGAGCCGTAGCTATCGAGGATCTCGACGTACACCGCCAGCGCCTTGTCGAACTGTTTCTTCAGCTCGAACTCAGCTGCCTTTTTCTTGAGCTTGGCGACATCTGGCATCAGGGACGATCGGGGCTCGGCGAGGGTCGTCCCCGGCCTCGCGGCAGAGGGGGGATTAGACGCAAAAAGTTAGCGCTAAGTCATGGACGTGACAAGGTTTGCCGCGTGTCCAGGACGCTCTGCAACGTCCCGCGCCGTACCAATACGGAATCTCCCGTACGTCGCTGGCATTCCACAGTACGAGGTCGGCAGAGAATCCTGGTGCCAGCTGGCCCACCTGAGCGGCGATGCCAAGTGCGGCGGCGCCGTTGACAGTACCGGCCACGAACGCTTCTGCTGCGGACAATCGAAGCTGGCTGATACCGAGCGTGAGGATCAACGGGAAGTTGGTCGTCGGCGAGGTACCGGGATTGAAATCGGTCGCCAATGCGACCGGCACGCCGGCGTCGATGAACTGCCGGGCCGGCGCCTGCGATGTCTTGCCGAGAAAGAGCATGGTGCCGGGCAGCAAGGTGGCGACCGTTCCGCTCGAGGCAAGTGCTGCAATTCCTTCGTCGCTCACAGCGGCCAGGTGATCCGCGGACGTCGCGTGCAGCTCGCCGGCAAGCTCTGCCCCGCCTCCTGCCCTCAGCTCGTCCGCGTGCAACTTGATTCCGAGACCCGCGCTGCGCGCCGCCGTGAGTATTTCGCGCGATTCATCGACTGTAAAAACACCCGGTTCGCAAAAGACGTCGGCAAATTGCGCGAGCTTTTCGGACGCGACGACCGGCAGCATTTCGTTGATCAGCAGATCGAGATACTCGCGTCGCCCAGTGGAGCGATCGCGAAAGTCGTGCGGAATTTCGTGCGCGCCGAGCCACGTTGGCACGATCCGCATGGGCAGGGCGTCAGCGAGACGTTGCACCACGCGCAGCGTCTTGATCTCGTCCTCCAGCGACAGACCGTACCCGGACTTCACCTCGACGGTTGTCACGCCTGTGGACGCGAGCGCGCGCAATCGCGGCTCTGCAAGTGCGAACAGCTCGTCGGCGGATCGCGTGCGAAGATCTCGCACGGAGGCGTGAATGCCTCCGCCGCGTCGCGCGATCTCCATATACGGCATGCCCGAGGCACGCAATTCCTGCTCTTCGTAACGCGCCCGGCCGAAGATCGCATGCGTGTGTGAATCGGTGAATCCCGGCGTGAGCACGCCGCCTTCGCAATCGACGATCGTCGCGTCGTGATGCGCAGTCCTTAGCGCGCGATCGTCGTCGACCGAGACGATGGTCTCGCCAACGACCAGGACCGCGACATTGGTCCGCACAGCGGCATCCGACATTTCCGTCCCGCGTCTGGCGCGCGCGGGACCCGCGCAGGTGAGCGTCTGCGCGGCGTTGACGAACAGCAGCTTTGCGTCGCTCATGCGATGGCGTGTGGGCGGCCCATCACGTCACGCACCCGCGAGAGTCGAAGTGGCGCCTGTGCCTCGCCGCGACAGGCATAAAAGCAGGCATTGCAGTTGATCGGCTCATACGCGCGGAAATCGCGCCAGTGAAAATCCGTCGGAAAATCAGGGCAGCGCTTCACGTGCCCTGTTGGATCGATGTGAATCGTGCGTTGTCCGGACTGACATGGTTCCATGATTTCGCCGCGCACCCATCGAGGAATTTGCTCGAGATACGCATCGGAATTTGTAATCACGCCGCGGTGGCGACGCTTGAGATCGAGCAGCTGAGCGACTACGTCGTCGAGCGCCGCGTGGTGCGGCGCATTCAACAGGTGATCGCGGTTGCCATTCTTCGCGTCTGTGTAAACGCTGAAGTTGACGCCGCAACCGAGCGACGCGGCACGCCTGACGATCGGCATGAGCTGGTCGAGATTGTCGTCCTTGATGACGGTATTGAAGCGGATGTTATCAATGCCGCGGCCTCGCATGCCGTCGACGTGGTGGAAGATCCTGTCCGTGAGCCCCGGAATTCCGCGCGCCACATCATGCCGGCCATCGAGGTAGTCGAGCGAGATGTTGAACTGGTGAATGCCAGCGTTCCAGAGCGACTGGGCGCGCTCAGGCGTCAACATGCCGCCGTGCGTAATGAGCGTGACGTACTTGAGGCGCACTGCCGCGTCGACCGCGGCGACGATCTCCTCGAGGTCGCGACGCATCAACGGCTCGCCGCCCGTAAACGTGACCAGCATCGGGTTGAAGTGGCGCGCTGCGTCGGCGTATGACGCCAGTTCGTGCTCGCGCGCTTCGGCCGGCGTCTTCCAGTAATCGCAGAACCCGCAGCGCGCGTTACAGCGTAGCGTGACCTCGAAATGAACGAGCAGCGGTTGTTTACGGAGCACCTGCCATCCGTATTTCGCGAGGAACAGCGGGACATGCCACGGCTTGAACTTCGCGGAGAGCATTATCCGTCGACCTGAGGACAGCGCAGGTGCAGGTCCCTGGCTGCACCCAGGACGACAACGGACTCGTTCACCGATGTCCCATGGGGATGTTGATGCCCGTTCGTGACGCCGTCTCGCGCGCAACGTCGTAGCCGGCATCCGCATGTCGTGCGACGCCAATGCCAGGATCATTCGTGAGTACGCGTTGGAGCCGCTCGCGCATTTCCGGCGTTCCGTCGGCGACGATCACCTGGCCCGCGTGCAGCGAGTTGCCGATGCCCACGCCGCCGCCGTGATGAAAGGACACCCAACTCGCGCCACTCGCGACGTTGAGCAGTGCGTTGAGTATTGGCCAGTCGCTCACCGCATCGGTGCCGTCCTTCATCGCCTCGGTTTCGCGGAATGGCGACGCTACTGATCCCGTGTCGAGGTGATCGCGGCCAATGGCAATGGGCGCGGACAATTCACCACTGGCGACGAGATCATTGAGCGCAACGCCGAACTTTGCGCGATCGCCCTGCCCCAACCAACAGATGCGTGCGGGCAGGCCCTGGAAGTGAATGCGTTGGCGCGCCAACGTGATCCAGCGCTTGAGATGCGCATCGTGCGGAAAGAGCTCGAGCACCAATTCGTCCGTGCGGGCGATGTCTTGGGGATCACCGGAGAGAGCGACCCACCGGAATGGACCCTTCCCTTCACAGAAGAGCGGACGGATGTACTCAGGAATAAAGCCGGGGATCTCGAATGCGTCGACGAGACCCGCGTCGAACGCCACCGTCCGCACGTTGTTGCCGTAATCGAACGTCACTGCACCCGCGCGCTTGAGCGCGAGCATCGCGCGCACATGACGCACCGCCGTGGCCGTACTGCGCACGACGTATTCGCCAGGGTCACGATCTCGGAGGGCAGTCGCGTCGTCGAGCGTCATGCCATCGGGGATGTAGCCACGCAGCATGTCGTGCGCACTCGTCTGATCGGTCAGGACATCGACCTGCACGTTGCGCCGCACCAACTCCTCGAGCGCCGGAGCCGCATTCATCACGACGCCAATCGAGAGTGCTCGGCCCTCGCGACGCGCCTGGTCGGCGAGCGCGAGTCCTTCGTCGAGCGACGCCGCCTTCACGTCGCAGTAGCCGGTGACCAGCCGCTTATCGATACGCGACTCGTCGACGTCGAATGCAAGGACGACAGCGCCATGCATCGTCGCCGCCAGTGGTTGCGCGCCGCCCATGCCGCCCAGGCCCGCGGTGACGACCAGGCGGCCGGAAAGTGAGCCGCCAAAGTGACGCTGCGCGACAGAGCCGAACGTCTCGTACGTGCCTTGCACGATGCCCTGCGATCCGATGTAGATCCAGGAGCCTGCCGTCATCTGTCCGTACATCATCAACCCCTGGCGCTCGAGCTCGCGGAAGTGCTCCCACGTTGCCCAGCGTCCAACGAGGTTCGAGTTCGCGATGAGTACGCGCGGTGCGCCAGTATGCGTGCGAAAGACAGCGACTGGCTTACCGCTTTGCACGAGGAGGGTTTCGTCGTTTTCCAATGCCCGCAATGCCGCGACGATCGCGTCGAATGCCTCCCAGCTTCGCGCGGCGCGACCTGTTCCACCATACACCACAAGCTCGTCCGGTCGCTCAGCAACATCGGGATCGAGATTGTTCATCAGCATGCGCAGCGCTGCTTCCTGCTGCCAACCTTTGCAGGAGATTGTGTTGCCGCGCGGTGCGCGAACTGGACGCGCGCCAATCACGATGGGAGGGGCCACGGCGGTCATTCCCTGACTCTCGCGGTAAAGTGTCCACGCTCG
>JBDTMO010000098.1:0-11837 GCA_039934235.1 bacterium
TCTCGAGCATGCGGTCTGCGAGGTGCGCCTGGATGGCGACGAGCGAGATCACGAGGCCGAGCAGGCGGACGCGCTCGATGTCTTCGTCGACGAAGATGCCGTGCATCGCACGGTTTGCGAGGTTCACGACGCCCACGAGTGTGCCGTGATACACGAGTGGAAAACTGATGAACGAACCCGTGGTGAAGAATTCGTCGCGAATGAGCGGATGGTGCTTCGCTTCGGACACATCCTGCACGAGCAGCGGCTGGCGCGTTGCGGCCACCTTGCCCGCAACGCCCTGACCAAACATGACGCGATATCCCATGGCCACGTTCGGAGGAATTCCCTTGGCCGCCGCGAGGTAGAGTTCGTGCTCGTCCGGCACATGGAGCAACAAAGAACACCGCTGTGCTCCCATATCGTCGCCGACGAGCGTGAGCAGCCCGTTCACCAACTCGCGCGGATCGTCGGTGGCGGCATCGAGACTCAGCACGCGATCGATGAGATAGATGGTCCGCGTTTTCTGGCGGAGGGCTTCGCTCCGCCGGTGCAGTTCGATATGCGCGAGTTCCAACTGTTCGACGGCAGCGCCGACGGTTGCTTCCACGGCGACGGCGCGCTTGCTCGCCCGCCGGGCCTCTTCCATGGACTTCGCGAGTTCGCGCTCCAGGGACAGAAGCCGCTCTGGATCCGCCCCGGTCTGGACATCGGCGGCACGGAATAACTGCTGCTCGAGCAACGCGAGCTTGCGCTCGTACTCGGCATGCACGCGTTGCGTCACGTCTTCCAACGTGCGCACGGCTTCCTCCCGAGCTTCGCGTTCCGCAAAACGCGCGTAGGCCAGCTCGAACAATGCCGCGGCAGGCGCCAGACGCTCTGACGAACGCGTACCGAAAAACTTGCGAGTCTCGTACAACACCACGATGGCGGCAAGCTGGCCTTCGAATCGGATGCCGCGGAGGGAGAGCCAGCCCACGTCGGCCAATTTCGGGAGCGAGAACAGCGGAGCGAACTCGTCCGAATGATCGGCGAACTCGACAAAACTGCCCCCTGCCGTCACGGCAATGCGCTCGCGCGTTGGAAGGTGGTCGAAAGTGGTTTCGAGCCGCGCGCGAGTGACCACGTCGCCATTGGGCATCAGGCGGTCGACGAGCATCTCGCGCCGCGCATCGAAACTGACGAGCGCGATTTGCGCAAAGCGGTCGACTTCGGTGAGCGCATCAGCGAACGCGAGTAGCGACGCGTCTATGTCCGGTGCGACGCTGAGCGCGTGCGCGAGTGTGGCGAGCGTGCGAGGAGGCATGTTGCGCTTGAAGATACGCGGCGACGCGCGATGCACGAGATATGCAGGGCGAATTGCTTGACTCTCCGTTCGGCTCGGATAGGTTTTACCTCGATGCCGACTCGCACGCTCCAGCTCGTGTTGCACTATGACGGCGCGGGCTTCAGCGGATGGCAGCGGCAGCCTGACCGGCGCACTGTACAGGGTGTGCTCGAGGACGCCTTGGCGCGGCTCTGTGCCGCGCCGGTGGCGGCACTCGGGTCGGGTCGAACCGATGCAGGCGTACATGCGCGTGGCCAGGCTGTGGGCGTGCACGTGCCGGAGCGGTGGACTACGACATCTCTTCGGCGCGCGCTCAACGCCATTTTGCCACACGACATGTGGGTCGCGGCGGCCTATACGATGCGAGATGACTTTCACGCGCGGTACAGCGCGACGTCGAGGCGTTACAGCTACTACGTCGGCACGGACGAAGGCGCCGCGTCACCGTTTCGGCGCGGGACCGAGTGGCTCGTGGCAAAACCATTGGCGCGTGAGTTGTTGGATGCTTCGGCGTTGCTGGCCGTTGGTGAACATTGCTTTCGCGCGTTTGCCGTTCGCGGCACGGCGCCGGCCGGCGATGATCATCGTTGCCACATCACGCACGCGCAGTGGGGCGAACGAATTGGAGGATTGGTGTTCGAGATCGAGGCGAATCGCTTTCTGCACCACATGGTGCGTTTTCTCATGGGCACGATGACGGACATTGCCACTGGCAAGCGACCACTCTCCGACATGAGTGTGCTGCTTGACGCCACAACGAACGACGACGTATCGCCGCCAGCGCCGGCGCACGCACTGTTTCTCGATGTCGTGCGCTATCCGGCTGAGTTGTACTGCCCAGCGGAAGCATGAAGATCCTTCTCGCAACCGCATCGACCAGTGACGTGGCCTGGGGCGCGGCGCGCGGCATGCTCGACGGTGTGCTGACGACGCCGGAACTGCTCGTGGACGAGGCGGTCGTTGATGCGCGCGCGCACCTCCTCGAGCTTTGCCGTCTCGTCCACGGCCCCATCTTCGCATCAGTGCGCGAGCTCGACGCAGCCGGAGCGTATCGCGATGGAAAGGAGCTTGCCAAACTCTCCGACCAAATCATCGTGCAATTGCCATTGGTAGAAGAAACGCTCGGCGCCATGCGACGCCTGCATGCCGATGGCGTGCGCGTCGCCAGCTCGCATGTCTTCAACACCGCACAGGCGCTCGTCGCGGTTCGCGCCGGCGCGTCGAGCGTCGTGACGTCGCTCGATCAACTCGATGCTGCAGGCCACGACGGGGTGGCCGTCGTCCGCGACATACGGGCGGCATTCGACAGCTCGGCGGCCGAATGCGATGTCATCGCCGTGAATCCGTCGTCCCCGACGCAGTTTGGCGCGTGCGCGATGGCCGGCGCCGATGCAGCGGCACTCTCCGGCGATCTCTGTCGTTCGCTGCTCGTTCACCCTCTTACAGACCGCGGCGTCGAACGTTTTCTCGGTGACGTCGCACGCCTCCGTCGTTCATGGCCGACTCACTGATGCGCTACGGCGCCTTCCTCCTTACGATCGCGGCTGCCACTGCCTGCACCGGCACACCCGCTGATTCACACGCCCAAGTCGCGCGGACCGGCGACGCAGCGCGTCCCGCCACGGTCGCCGCATCGCGTCGCACGGCGATCACCGACGCCGTCACGAAAGTCGCACCGTCGGTCGTCACCGTGCAGACGGAAGTCGTTCAGCGCGTTGCGGTCGACCCCTTCGAGGCCTTCTTCGGCGGCGGCAGGTCCGGCACACGGTCATCCGCCGGCCTGGGCACCGGCTTCATCATTCGTCCGGACGGAATCATCGTCACCAATGCACACGTCGTCGCCGGTGCGACGTCCATTTCCGTCATGTTGCGCGACGGCACCACGTACCCAGCAAGGCAGATCGGTACCGACGAGACGAACGATCTGGCCGTCCTGCAGGTCTCCGCCAAAAATCTTCCGGTCGCACCGCTCGGTGACTCCGACAACCTCCTCGTCGGCGAATGGGCAATCGCAATCGGCAATCCCTATGGCTTCATGCTCGGCAACTCGGAACCGAGCGTCACCGCGGGCGTGATCAGCGGCGTGGGCCGCAACCTTGTCGCACGGAGCGAGGGTAACTCCGCCTACTTCGACATGATCCAGACTGACGCCTCGATCAACCCCGGGAACTCTGGCGGACCACTCGTCAGCGCGGACGGCGAGGTTATTGGCGTGAATTCGTCCATCTACTCGACGAGCGGTGGGTCGATCGGGCTCGGCTTCGCCATCCCGATCAACCGCGCCAAGCGTGTCGCCGAGGACCTCATCGACCACGGTCGAGTGCGCCGGCCATGGATCGGGATTCGTCTCGAGCAGCCCAACAGCCAGAACGCTCGCGACTACATCGCTCGTGGGGCCCGAGTGGCAACGGTCACTCCCGGATCACCGGCCGAGCGCGCTGGCATTGTCGTCGGCGATGTCCTCGTGAAACTGCGGTCGCGAAATATCCGCAACCGTTTCGACTGGGACGCTGCGTTGCTCGACCTCCGCGTCGGGGAGCAAGTCCCGCTTATCGTCCATCGCGGCAGTAAAGATGTCCCCATCACCGTCACCATCGCCGACCTGCCCGAAGTGAGCGCCCAGAAGGTTCAGGTGCTTCGGGACCTGGAACTCGTGACGCTCACGCCGGCCATCCGCGCCGAGCGCGCCATCATGTCCGAAAAGGGCGCCCTGGTCTTCAAGGCCAACCCGCGAATCACACAGGATCTCCAGATACAGGCTGGCGACGTGATCGTGGCAATCAATCGCACGCTGATCGGGTCGGCAGAGGACGCATCGCGTGCGCTCGATTACTATGCGGGACGCGGACCAATTCGCCTAATCTGTGAGCGTGAGGGCCAGACCTTCTCCATTGAATTCGTGATTCGATGACGGCGCAAGACCGCTATTCGTCTCCACTCGCCGAGCGTTACGCCTCCAAGGCCATGCTCGAGTTGTGGTCGCCGCAGATGCGGCATGGACTCTGGCGCCGACTGTGGCTCGCGCTGGCGGAGGCTGAAAAACAGCTCGGCGTGCCGATTCCCGACGAAGCGCTCAATGAAATGCGCGCACATCTCGACAACATCGATTTCGACACGGTCGCGGTGTACGAGCAGCGTTTTCGACACGATGTGATGGCGCACGTGCACGCATTCGGCGACGCCGCGCCTTCGGCGCACAAGTACATCCATTTCGGCGCCACGAGCGCGTTCGTCACAGACAACGCCGACCTGATTCTCATGCGCCGTGGACTCAGGTTGTTGCGCAGCCGGATTGTTCAGGTGCTCCGCGTGCTGGCTGCGTTCGCGCACGAATGGCGCGCAGAGCCTACGCTTGGCTACACGCATCTCCAGCCCGCGCAACCGACGACCGTGGGCAAGCGCGCCACGCTGTGGATGCAGGATCTCGTCCTCGACCTGGCCGACATCGACTATCGCATCGCCTCGATGCCGTGTCGCGGAGTAAAGGGAACGACGGGCACGCAGGCGAGTTTCCTCGAGATCTTCGAAGGGGACCACGCGAAGGTGCGCGAGCTCGACCGCCTCGTCACGGCGGCAATCGGATTCCAGTCGTCGATTCCCGTGAGTGGGCAAACGTATTCGAGAAAGCTCGACGCACATGTCCTCGGTGTCGTCAGCGGCGTTGCAGCGAGCGCGGCAAAATTCAGCGCGGACATCCGGATGCTGCAGGCGTTCGGCGAAATCGAAGAGCCATTCGGGCAAAATCAGATTGGTTCGTCGGCCATGGCATACAAGCGCAACCCAATGCGCTCCGAACGCATTGCGTCGCTTGCGCGATTTGTGAGTTCACTCGAGCCGAATGCAAACCAGACGCATTCGGTGCAGTTCTTCGAGCGCACGCTCGACGACAGCGCGAATCGGCGGTTGGCCATTCCGGAATCGTTCCTCGCAACGGATGCTATCCTGAGCCTGATGGAGAACGTTTCGTCGGGGCTCGAGGTGCATCCCGCGCGCATCCGTCGGCGGTTGATGGACGAACTGCCCTTCATGGCGACAGAAGAGCTGATCGTTCGCGCGGTGCGCGCCGGGGGTGATCGGCAGGACGCGCACGAGCGCATTCGCGGTTACAGCATCGCAGCAGCGCGCGCCCTCAAGGACGGTGCGGAGCGGAACGATTTACTCGATCGCATTGCCGCCGACGAAGCCTTCGACATCGATCGCGACGAATTGGAGCGCGCGATGGACCCCAAGCGCTTTGTCGGTCGCGCGCCAGAGCAGGTCGACGAGTTTCTCGCGGAAGTCGTTCAACCACTGCTCCACGAGCAGACCGACGATGCGCCTGAGCATGAGGCCGTGCGCGTATGACCGCTGCGGCGATGGATCGCCTGCCTCTTCCGCTGCTTCGCAGTGGGAAGGTGCGCGAGGTCTATGAGGTCGATGCGGATCGCCTGCTGTTGGTGGCAAGCGATCGGGTAAGCGCATTCGACGTTGTGATGGGTGAGCGGGTGCCGTACAAGGGTGCGGTCCTCACCCAGATGACCGCGTGGTGGCTCCGCCATCTCGGCAGCATCGTGCCGCATCACATGCTTGCGTCGAGCGCTGCAGAAATCGTCGAGCAGGTCTCCGTGTTACAGGGACATCAGGCCAGCCTCGCGGGACGCGCGATGCTGTGTCGCCGCACTGAGGTGTTTCCCGTCGAATGCGTTGTGCGCGGTTATCTCAGCGGTTCGGCATGGAAGGAGTACACGGCAACCGGCACGTTGGCGGGCGAGCCGCTGTCGCCCGGACTTCGTGAGAGTGATCGCTTCGATCCGCCACGGTTTTCGCCTGCGACCAAGGCCGAAACCGGACACGACGAAAACATCCCAATGTCCGAGGCCCGTCGCGTGCTCGGCGCTGAGACAGCAGACACGCTCGAGCGAATGAGCCGCGAGGTGTACGAACGTGGTCGAGACCTCGCTGCAAAGCGCGGCATCATCATCGCCGACACGAAGCTCGAATTTGGGCGCGATGGCGATGGAGCGATTCGCCTGATCGATGAAGTGCTTACCCCGGACAGCTCGCGCTTCTGGCCTGCCGACCGCTATGCGCCTGGTGGCGCGCAGCCGAGCTTCGACAAGCAGCCGTTACGCGACTATCTGGACGCCGAGCGGCGTGCTGGACGATGGAATGGCGACGCACCGCCACCGCCCCTGCCCGATGCAGTGATCGCGGCGACGAGCGCGCGGTATCTGGATGCCTTCCAGCGAATCACCGGCGAACCGCTCGATATTTCCGCCCTTTGACCTGATTGCCGTGAGCTTCGCTCGAGAAGGACTCATCTTCATCGCCATTGCCGCACTCATTGCGGCGGGCACGTACGCGCTGGCGCTCAACCGGAGGTCGTGGCCACTCTGGCTCCTGGCTTTCCTTCTCACGATCATCGCCCTGTGGGTCGCCTATTTCTTTCGCGATCCCGAGCGCACCGGGGCACGCAGCGACCAAGTCGTGATTGCGCCCGCGGATGGCAAGGTCGTGCTCATCGAGGATGTGGACGAGCCGGCATTCATGGGTGGACGCGCGCATCGCATCTCGATTTTCATGAACGTCTTCAACGTGCACGTCAACCGCTATCCGGTGAGCGGTGTCGTGCGATACGTGCAGTACAACCCCGGCAAGTTCTTGAACGCGGCCGCGGAGAAGTCGAGCACAGAGAACGAACAGATGTCGGTGGGCATCGAGACACCGCGCGGACGCGTGCTCACGCGGCAGATCGCTGGCCTGATTGCTCGGCGCATCGTTACCTACAGCAAGGTGGGCCAGACGGTCATTCAGGGCGATCGAATGGGGCTCATTCGGTTCGGTTCGCGCGTTGACATCTTTCTGCCGATGAACGCCGTGATCATTGCAAAGATTGGCGATGCGCCGGTGGCGGGATCAACCGTGATTGCGGAGCTCGCACAACCATGACGGCCATCAAGCAAGGTCGCGTCAGGCGGCCGAACATGCGGCGAGCTGTTGTCCTGTTTCCAAGCGGACTCACGCTCTTCAACCTGTTCTTCGGCATCTTCGCCATCATTACGGCGTCGCGCGGGGATTTCTACAGAGCGGGTGTCTACGTGCTGCTCGGCGGCATCTGCGATGCGCTTGACGGTCGCGTCGCGCGAGCGACCAACGCGGGAAGCCAATTTGGCGAAGAGCTGGACTCACTCGTCGACGCGATTTCGTTCGGTCTCGCGCCGGCGATGATCATGTACTTCGCTGTGCTGAATCGCGACGACTGGCAGTGGGTGTTTGTCTTTCTGTTCGCTGCCTGCGCCGTGATGCGCCTGGCGCGTTTCAACATCGAGCAGGCCGGCACGGCAAAGACATACTTCTCCGGTCTCCCGAGCCCCGCAGCCGGTTGCACGCTTGCGTCGTATTACTGGTTCAGCCAATCGTGGCTGTACAACTACGGCGCCATCGGTAACCTGCCCTGGCAGCAGCTGCTTCGCTTCCTGATGGCGGCGCTCGCGGCGCTGATGATCAGCCCCATTCCGTATCCGGTGTTTCCACGCACGGGATGGCGCAGCAAGCGGGCACTCGCTGGAACGTTGCTCCTGGTCACGTCCGCGACGCTGTTTGCGACAAACCGCCTCGAGTATTTCTTTCCGCTTTGCCTGTTGTATGTGGCGTGGGGTCCCATTCGCTGGCTCATTGGCGGGTTGTTCGAACGTCGCCAGCCGACGATTCCCTACGACCTCTCCGAGGGGGAGGACGACGACGAGGACGAAGACGAGTTCGAGATCAGTCCGGCTCCGGTACACACGTCGCGCCACGGCGCACGCGAAATCCGTCCGACTCGTGAGGAGCGGGCGAAGAAGTTGCGCGGGCGCGACGACGCTGCGGCATCGCTGCGCCCGCCGCGCACGGAAGAACGACCGGTTCGCACTGAACGAGCCGAACGGCCAGAGCGCTCTGAGGCAGAACGCGCAGCGCGACGCGACAAGCGAGATAAGCGCGAGAAGAAGGAAGGTCGTCCGGAGCGCGTACCACGGCCGCCACGCAACGAGGTTGTCGCGTCGGAGGGTGACGCCCCCCTAATTGCCGCCAGCGAGCTTCCCATTGACGCGCCGACTAAATCTGAAGTAGTCGGCAGCATTTCCACTGGCGGAGATGGCACGGTCGCGGTTGCAAGCAGTGAGGCCACCCCAGCGCGCAAGCGCAAGCGCCGTCGTCGTCGTGGAGAGCGCAAGGAGCGCGGACCTCTGGACGGTAGCGCGCCCGCAGCTATCGACACCGGAGGCGACGAAGGCGGCACTGATGACGACGGAGCTTTCGACGACGGACCCGAAGAAACCGAGTCACGCTCACCATACGCTCTCCCGCCTGCACTTCCGGTAAGCCAGGTGAGCACGCAAGCGCCGGGAGAGGCGCCAAGCGCGCCGCCTCCCGTTGCCGTTTCCGCTCCTGTACCACCAGCACCAATTCCCTCGACTGAACCGCACGAATGACCCTGCCCCGCTATCGAGTCGCCGTTCACGTTGTCCCGCGCAAGGGCTTGCTGGACCCGCAAGGCAAAGCCGTCGCGGACGCCCTTCATACACTTGGCTTCGGCGGCGTGACGAGCGTGCACGTCGGCCGGCATCTCGTACTCGAGATCAATGCACCCAACGAGGCGGACGCGCGCGACCAGACGAATCGCATGTGCGCGCAACTGCTCGCCAATCCGGTCACCGAGGATTTCGAGATCGCGTCGGTGTCGTCGTCATGAAGTTCGGCATCGTGACCTTCCCCGGCAGTAACTGCGATTACGACGCCTATCGCGCCGTCGTCGAAGCACTCGGCGAAAAAGCGGTGTACTTGTGGCATAAGGATCACGACCTGCAATCGTCGGACGTCATCGTGCTGCCGGGAGGATTCAGCTACGGCGACTACCTTCGCGCCGGTGCGATCGCGCGCTTTAGCCCGATCATGCGCGAAGTGGTTGCACATGCAGAGCGTGGCGCGCCCGTGCTCGGAATCTGCAACGGGTTTCAGATCGCATGCGAGGCAGGACTCCTTCCCGGAGCACTGCTGCGCAATGCGTCCTTGAAGTTTGTCTGCGCCCCCATCTCGCTGCGCGTGGAGAATACGAACACCCTCTTCACGTCGGGGTATGACAGCGCGCAGATCGTCACGTTGCCCATCGCACACGGGGACGGCCGTTATAGCGCCGATGACGAGACGCTCGATCGTCTCGAAGGTGAAGGCCTCGTCACCTTTCGTTATGCGCCCGATACACTCCAGGCGGCCGAGTCGTACAATCCGAACGGCTCCATGCGCGACATTGCAGGTATCGTGAACGCGCGCGGAAACGTGCTCGGCATGATGCCGCATCCAGAGCGCGCCGTTGATCCGCTGCTCGGGCCCGCCGATGGGCTTCCGCTGTTCGAATCCATCCTCAGTCGAGTCGCGGCTTGACTCGGGAGCGTTCCATGCGTCGTCCGCTCGTGCTGGCCCTCATGCTTTACGGCCTCCCGTTGCTCGCGCAGGCCGCCCCACACACGATCTCACCCGGCATGACGAAGGTGCAGGTCATCGCCGCGCTTGGTGAGCCCGCAATTTCTCGCACTGTCGGGGATGACAGCTACTTGTTCTACCTCAACACGTGCGGCAAGCAGTGCGGCATGAACGACCTCGTGGTGCTGCACACCGATAGTGTTGCCGACGCAATCTTCCGGTCGCCCGATCGCCATTACACGGGCAAGAGCAGCTCTCCGGCGGCCATTCCGCCGCGTGTTGCTGCCAAGGCCAAACGCGGCGCCGCTGGCGAGGAGATGAAGATGCCTTCCGGCTCTCCTGCGAAGCGGACGACGCACATGAAGCCTGCTCCGCCGAGCGACACACGACCGTCCATTCCCGTTCATCCGCAAACGGTCAAGCCCGCACCAAGCACGACGATAGCTGCACCGGCGGCAACAAAGCCGGCAACAACAACAGCGAAGCCCGCGCCCACCACAAAGCCCGCTCCCCAAACTCCGTGACTGTCACTGCCCGACCCGGCGACCCGGCAATCACCCCTGCGCTCGTTGCCGAGCATGGGCTCACCACCGACGAATTCGATCGACTCGTCGCCATGCTCGGCCGCACGCCGACGTTTACGGAGCTCGGCATCGTGAGTGCGCTGTGGAGCGAGCACTGCTCGTACAAGCATTCACGCCCGCTTCTCAAGACACTGCCCACGAAGGCGCCGTACGTGCTGCAAGGCCCCGGCGAAAACGCTGGTGTCATCGCGATTGGTGACGGGCTCGCTGTCGCGTTCAAGATCGAGTCGCACAACCATCCGTCTGCGGTGGAGCCGTATCAGGGTGCGGCAACGGGAGTCGGCGGCATCCTGCGCGATGTGTTCACAATGGGCGCTCGGCCCATCGCGCTCCTGAATTCACTTCGCTTCGGATCGCTCGACTCGGCGCGTGTGCGGTATCTGTTTGCGGGATGCGTCAAGGGCATCGGCGATTACGGCAATTGCGTCGGCATCCCGACGGTTGCTGGCGAAGTTGTGTTCGATCCGGCGTATGAAGGCAATCCGCTGGTGAATGCAATGTGCGTTGGGCTCCTCAAGGAAGAGGAGTTGATGCTCGCTGTGGCGCAGGGTGTGGGCAATCCAATCATCGCTGTTGGCGCTCGCACTGGTCGCGACGGAATTCACGGCGCGTCATTCGCGTCTGAGGATCTTTCCGAAGCGAGTGAAGCCAAGCGTCCGCGCGTGCAGGTTGGAGACCCCTTTACGGAGAAGCTGCTGTTAGAGGCGAGCCTCGAACTGATTCACAGCGGCCACATCGTCGCTATCCAGGATATGGGCGCGGCAGGACTCGTGTCATCATCGGCGGAAATGGCGGCACGCGGGGACGTCGGCGTCGTCATCGACACGCTCAAGGTTCCGGCGCGCGAAGAAGGCATGACGCCCTACGAGCTGCTGCTCAGCGAATCGCAGGAGCGCATGCTCGTCGTCGCGAAGGTCGGACACGAAGACCACGTGCGCGCCATCCTCGAGAAGTGGGATCTCACTGCGGCGGTCATCGGTGAAGTGATCGCCGAGCCGGTGTATCGCGTCGTCGAAGGCGATCATGTCGTGGCCGAATTTCCGGGTATTCGGCTCGTGACGGATTGTCCGATGTATGAGCCAGAAGCGCGCGAGAGCGACGATATCCGCCGCCGTCGCGCCGAGAATGTGCACAGCATCGCGGAGCGTCCGGAGGAGGCTGATCCACTCTGGACCCTCGACGAGCTGCTTCGCTCGCCGACCATTGCTAGCAAGCGGTGGGTGTACCAGCAGTATGACCACACCGTGCGCACTGGAACGGTGGTGGGACCTGGCGGTGACGCGGCAGTCGTACGCATTCGCGGCACCGATAAGGCGATTGCGCTGAAGACCGATTGCAACGGACGGTACGCGTATCTCGATCCGCGTGAGGGCGCTCGCATCGCGGTGGCGGAGGCGGCGCGCAATGTCGCGTGCGCCGGTGGCCGGCCAATGGCGATCACGAACAACCTCAACTTCGGCAATCCGAAACGGCCGGAAGTCTACTTCCAGCTCAAGGAAGCTGTTGCG
>JBDTMO010000099.1:0-11806 GCA_039934235.1 bacterium
ACAAGGTCGAGATGCTCGTCGGCATCTTCGGCAGCAACGAGGGGATGGAGAACACGCCGAACTCGCCGCCCGGCGTGCTGCTGCCTCCACCGCACGCGCGCGCTGGTGAGTTGCTCGCGCAGCAACGCGCTGCGACGCTGGGCATTCCCGTCGTCCCGATTCATCGCGCCGTACTCACGCGGCGCCAGGACGCGGACACAATTCCGGCCAAGTTGCATCCCGGTAACCTCAAGGCGCAGCGCATCCTCGCCAAGGCAATGCGCGAGCGCGGCGCATGCTTCTGGGCAACCGAATGCGGACGCGGTTGCTCGATCAGGGCAAATTACCAATCGCCCACGGTTCACCTGCCGCCTGCACTCGCGACGGGAAATCTCGACATCATCACCGGCGCGATGGTGCGAGAGATCCTCGTCGACGAACGCGGTAAGGCCACAGGCGTCTCCTATGTCGATGCGGCAACCGGCAGCGAGCGCACCGTTTCGGCACGCGTGATCATGCTCGCGGCGAGCGCCGCTGAATCGGTGCGCATCCTGCTCAATTCAAAATCGAGCCGGTTCCCGAATGGGCTCGCGAATTCCAGTGGGCTCGTTGGCAAGAACCTGATGGACACGGTGGGCGCGGCGCTCGGCGGACAGATTCCCCTGCTCGAGAATCTTCCGTTGCACAATGAGGACGGTGCCGGCGGTGACCATGTGTACATGCCGTGGTGGCTGTATGCTGAGCAGCACGCGGGGAAGCTGGATTTTCCTCGCGGCTATCACATCGAATTCACCACCGGCCGGCACATGCCGTCACTCGGCACCGCGGCCGGTCTCGAGAAGCTCACCGGCGGCAGCTACGGCAAGGCATTCAAGGCGGATGCGCGCCGCTACTATGGATCGAAGCTCAGCTTCGCTGGACGAGGCGAGATGATTCCGAATGACGACTGCTTCACCGAGATCGATCCGACGGTAAAGGACAAGTGGGGCATTCCGGTGTTGCGCTTCCATTGGAAGTGGTCGGACTACGAGCTTCGGCAGGTCGCGCACCAGCAGAAGACCTTTGCCGACATCATCGTGGCCATGGGTGGCAAGGCCGATACGCCGGCGGCCGACCCGTCGAACGCGATCCGCGCCGGCGGCAACGTGAAGCATGAAGTCGGCGGTGCGATCATGGGCAGCGACCCGAACAACTCGGTGACGAATGCATTTGCGCAGACGTGGGAGGTGAAGAACCTGTTCCTCACGGATGGCGCGCCATTCTGCTCGAACGCGGACAAGAATCCCACGCTCACCATCATGGCGTTGGCGTGGCGCACGACGGAGTACGCACTCGAAGAAATGCGGAGGGGCAATGTCTGACGCCACGCGCATGGATCGCCGAGAGGCGATCAAGTGGATGATGTCGGCGGTGGGATCGGTGGCGTTGCTGAATGGTGACGCGCTCGCGCAAACACCGATGTCTGTGGGCGGGGAAGGGTACGGCGTCGATCCGAAACTTCTCAAGAGCTACAAGCCCGGAGATCTCTGGCCGCTCACGCTGAACGCGAGCCAACGTCGGACTGCGGCTGTCTTATGCGACGTCATCATTCCATCCGAGGGAGCCACACCGAGCGCGTCCGCGCTACGTGTGCACGACTTCCTGGACGAGTGGATCAGCGCGCCATACCCGGCACATCAGCGCGATCGCACGGTGATCATCGACGGACTCGCGTGGATGGACGCTGAATCAGCGCGGCGCTTCGCCAAACCGTTTCACAGGATCGCCATGCAGCAGCGACATGCAATCTGTGATGATATCTGCTACGAGCCGAAAGCGACTCCGGAATTCAAGACGGCAGCGGCGTTCTTTCGCCGATACCGCGATCTTACAGCTGGCGGTTTCTATACGACGCCGGCAGGGATGAAGGACATCGGATACGTCGGCAATGTCGCGCTGCCGGCGTTCAACGGGCCGCCGAAAGAAGTGAAAGAGAAGCTGGGCATTCGGGGCTAGGGCGTTCGGCCAGGATTTGCTACGTTGGCCGGATCAACGCCGGCTTTCCGCAACAACGCGTCGAAGTGCGCGGAGCCACGCACCTTCTCGTACGGCGGATAGGTGAGCGGGTACACCACGGCCAGCGCCGCCGGCATCACCGCAGCGCTCTTCTCGAGCCGTTGAAACGCGCGCGCTGTGTCGTTCAGCGTGAGATACACCAGCGCATACGCGGCATCCGTAAACACCACTCGGCGCGGAAGGCGATCGATGCTCCGAAGCATCGCAAACGCTGCGGCCGAGTCGCCGGCGGCAGCGAGCATGCTGGGCGCGTAGGTGAGCGCGCTCAACGGAGCCCGTGATGCGATACGCGCCGCTTCATTCGTCTTGCCCTCAACGAGCATAAGAGCCGACGCAAAGTTGATCACGGGAAGAATTGTGGAGTCGAGCTGCCATGCACGCGCCATCTCCGCGCGCGCTTCTGTCATGCTCGAGATGTCTCGCAGGGACGCGGCTCGCCACGCGGACGCAATCGCTGACAGCGGATCGATTCGTTTCGCCGTTGTGAGCTCGACGAGCGCTTCGCGCGGGCGCGCGAGCGAGAAGAGGAAGCGGCCGTACTGCAGATGGGCATTGAGATCATTGGCATCGATCGCAATGGCGCGCTTGAATTCAGGCTCCGCATCATTCGCCCGTGCCGCATGCCAGTAGGCCAACGCCAGTGAGACGTGCGGCTCCGCGAGGTTGCTGTCGAGCGACAGCGCGCGCCTGGCCGAGGACTCCACCTTGTTGAACACGACATCGGGAGGCGTTCCGTCGAAGTACGGGAAGAGCACATACGCCGCACTGAGTCCGGCCCATGCACGCGCGAACGTGCTGTCTATCGCGATGGCCTTCTCGAAATTCTGTACGCTCTGGCCGACGCCTCGACCGCGCCGCTGCAGGAGGAACTCACCGCGCAGATACAGATCGTACGCGTCGGGATTGGTGGTCCTCGTCGTCACGCTTGCATTACTGGTGTGCAGCGCACTGCCAATGGACGACACGATCCTGTCCGTGACATTCGCGAGATCGGCGGGGGTGCCATCGAACGTGTCGGCCCAAAGCTCAGCGCCGCCAGCGGAATCAGTGAGTTGCGCAGAAACGCGAAGGCGTCCATTGGCCTGCCGCAATGTGCCCTGGACGAGATATCGCGCGCCGAGCGTGTGTCCAACTTGTCGCACATCGAGATCGCGACGGCCGCGAAACTGGAAGGCCGCACTTCGACCGATGATGCGAATGCCGTTCACCTTGCCGAGCAGGGTCGCGAGCTCGTCGCGAATGCCGTCGGCGAGATATTCCTGCGCCGAGTCGCCGTTGACGTTCACGAATGGCAGCACAGCAAGTGAGCGCGGGCCTGCGTTTGCCGTGCTCGCGTTGTCGTTGCCGCGTCTCGCAAGCAGGACGGCAGCAGACGCGGCGACGACGATTACTGCCGCAACGATCAGCATTGCCGTTTGCGTGCGAGGTGCGCTCGCCTGATCGAGGGCAGTGAGCACGTCTCGCGCATTCTGCGGACGATTGGCAGGATCTTTCTCGAGACACCGCGCGACGAGCGCAGCAATGTGCGGCGGCGGCGCGCGCAATGCGTCCGGCCGAGTGTGGAAGTGCGACGCGATCACCTGCTGCGCATTCGCGCCGGCAAATGGCGGCTTGCCGGTGAACAACTCGTACGCGAGACACCCGAATGCGTAGATGTCGGCGCGATGATCGATGTCCGGCGAGCCAAGCGCCTGTTCGGGCGGCATATAGGCTGGCGTGCCGACGCTCGAACCGGTGAGGGTGATGCGTTCGTCGCCATCCTTCTTCGCCGCACTCACGGCCTTGGCGATGCCGAAGTCAGTGACCACGGCGCTCTCGCCCGAGAGAAGGATGTTATCGGGCTTGATGTCCCGATGCACGACGCCGTGATCGTGCGCATACGCGAGCGCGCGCGCGACGTCGCGAAGAATTGCGATCGCAATGCTGACTGGGAGCGGACCCTTGGCGAGCCGAGCGCGAAGGCTTTCGCCTTCGACGAAGGGCATGCTGTACCAGGGGAGGCCGTCGACGTCGCCAGCAGTGATGACGGGGACGATCTGCGCTTGCTGCAGGGTGGCAGCGACGCTGATCTCGCGCTCGAACCGCGCCGTGTTGAGTTCGGCCGCGAGTTCGGGCGGCAGCACCTTGATCACGACCTGGCGGTGGAACCGCGTTTCCTCCGCGAGAAAGACGCGCGACATCCCGCCGCCACCCAATTCCCTCTCTATTATATGGGTGTGGCCGAGTGCAGTCTGGAGTTGCGCGCGAAGGTCTGGCACGCCGCGAAGTTACTGACGCGTCGCGAGGCGCGTGAGAGTCTGGTCAATTCCGCCGTTGCATTCTCATTGAGATTCGGCTAGGGCTTGCGCGTGCGGATACGCGCTTGAAGCGAGGAGTTCGGCGCTGAGCGCAATCGTGCGGTTGTTGCGCCCCGCATTGAGCGGCTATCGGCATCTTTGTCCACGGGCTCGAACGCCATAGCACGGAGAGTAGATACCATCCACTCTCTTCGCTTCTGCGGGATGACAACCTCCATCTACCGTAGCCTCGGCGCGTCGACGCGGCCCCTGATTGCGGAGGGTGCCGCAATCAGGGCACACCGACGCCCACGAGATCCTCGTCCTTGTCCTTCATCGGCTTGCCGAACGTCCAACTGAAGCCGAGCAACATTCCGCGGATCTGCCGCGCGCGCCTCGAGATCTGATTGAAACGTGGATCGGCCGTCGTCGAACTCTCGGTCGCGGTGTTGAACGGATCGATGACACGGAGCGTCACGCTCAATTGGTCGTCCATCAACTTCTTTCGGCCGGCGAAGTTGAACTGCGATCGACTAAACGTGCGGCCCTGTTCCACGGTCATCGACGGCTGATAGGAAACAAGCGCCTGCACGTCGAGCGTCTTCGAGAATCGCACGGTCGCGTTGCTGCGCGCTCTCCAGCCGAACGCATTGATCGAGAGACCCGGGGTCACGTTGGCGGCGTTGCTCACCTGATGAAACGCGCTGGCCCCGACGAACCCCGTCAGCCGTTTGCCGCCCAGGCCGAACGTCGCGTCGCCGCCATACGCATCGCTCGTCGCAATGTTGGCGTAGGTTCTCGTTGCTACGCCGATGGAGTCAATCGTGCGGATCGACCGCACGGCGTCGCGCGTATGTCGCCAGAAGGGTGTCACTTGCACGGTCAGCCGTTCCCCCGAGCGCTGAAGGCCAAGTTCGAGCGCGCGGATGTACTCCGGCTTCAAGCTCGGATTGCCGCGCGAGAGGTTGAGCGGATCAGCGTAGTGCGGCGTTGGGTCGAGTATATCCGGCTCATCGGGACGCTTGATCCGGCTGGAATAACTCAGCTTCACCTGATGCGAATCGTCGACATGGTAAGCGACGAGCGCGCTGGGGAACAGGCTGTTGTAGCTATTGTCGTACGTCGTGCCGAGCGTTGTAAGATGGAATTCGGTGGACGCGTGCTCCGCGCGCACACCACCCTGCAACTGGAACTTGCCGCGCTGCGCGCTGACCAAGGCGTAGCCGGCATTGACGACCTGGTCGAACGTGAAATCCCTGATGCGACTCGTGTCCGGAACGAACAGACTCGAGATGTTGTCGAAGACGCGTGTGTCCAGCGTCGTATGAAACTGCTGGAGTGAGCCCTTGTATCCGGTTTCGAAGCGAATCAACCGCGCGAGCGGGCGCACATAATCCACCTTGACCACGTTCTCGTGCGGGTGCTCCCACGGCGTGAGGTCTTCGATCGCGGACGCGCCGACGGGCTGGCCGCTGAGCGAGAGGGTACGTGAGGTGACGCTGCTCGGCCCGCCCTCCTGATCGCGCACCACGCTGATTTCGCCGGACAGCTTGTGGCCCTTCTGGGCAAAGTTGTGCTTGTACCCGAGCGAGGTCTCGAAGCTCGATTCGTTGCCGCGTCCCGTGGTCACGCGGTCACTCAACCCCGTCAGGTCGCGCGCGCTGTTCAGGTCGCGATAGGTGATGTCATAGCTCTCATGCTGGTCGCGCCTGCTGTACATGACGTCCAGCAAGAGCTCGTCGTTGTCGTGGAGGCTGTACGTGGCACTGCTCGTGAGCGTATGCGCGAACGGTGTCTGAAGGCGCGCGCCGGATTCATCCAGGTATGTGATGGGGCTCAGAAAGCTGTTCTCGCGAAAGAGTGATTCCGTTCGCGGACGCCGGTCGCGCAAGAATCCATAGCTGCCGTAGAACGTGAGCGGTCCACGCTCGTAGCCGAGATTGCCGCCCAGGTTGACCTGTCCAGTCGTCCCTCCGGACAGGCTGAGTCCACCGCTCGTACCGGCATCGGCCTTCTGCTTCATCACGATATTGATGATGCCGGCCACTCCCGTCGGATCATCGCGGGCCGATGGGTTGGGGATGATCTCGATCTTGTCCACCATATCCGCAGGCAGCTGCGACAGATAATTGCCGAGTTGGGCGGGCTTCATCGGACTCGGGCGACCGTTGATCTGGATCGTCACACCGGAGTTGCCGCGCAGGCTCACGATGTTGTCGATGTCGACATCGACGGCTGGAACGTTGCGCAATACGTCGAGTGCGTTGCCCCCACGCGTCGTCGGCATGTCGCGTACGACGATCGTGTTGCGATCGGGAGCCAGCAATACGTCCTGCCGGTGCACGATGATTTCGACCGCCTGGAGCTCGACCGGCGCGGCCGCGAGCGCAATAGTGCCGACGTCGGTGCGCGGTGATGCCGAAACGATGTCGACGGCCTGTACTTCGACAGGCCTGAAACCGAGGGTGCGAATGAGAACACGATAGCGCCCCAGTGCCAGGTTCTGTACGCGAAACGCACCGTCCGCTGTCGTCGTCGCGCGCCCCGCTGGATTCGTCGCGCCCGCGACGATGACCTCCACGTTCGCGCCGGGCATCGCGCCCTTGTTCGCGGCGTTGACCACACGACCATAGATCTCACCGCGACGAGGTGCCGTAGATCCCTGCGCTGCGGCCAAGGGACTGACGAGGACGAGGCCCAAAAGCGCGAGTGCGACGGTCCTGATCAGCATGAACCTCTGCTGCTCGAGAACATTGCTTGAAACCCTGGAGGTGACGCGTTCACGACGGTGACGGATTGCGAGCTGGTGGTGGTACTGGCAGACCGGACTCGTACAGACTAGCCCGGTGACCTGTCAGGACGATGACACGACGTCGCTGCCGGCTGCAGGGAACTCGACGATGACGCGCGTTCCGTGTGCGACAACGGATTCGATGGTGATAGTGCCGCGGTGCTCATCGGCAATCCATCGCGCGATCGACAGTCCGAGGCCTGACCCCTCTGACGCGCCGCCACTGTTCATCGCCGACGATTCGCGCGCGCGCGACACATCACCACGAAAGAACCGATCAAACACAAGCGGCAAGTGCTCGGCAGGAATTCCTGCGCCGGTGTCCGACACGGTGAGTGTCGCCGTCGGGCCGGTCGCCATAATGCCGACCCGAACCACGCCGCTTGCTGGAGTGAATTTGATCGCGTTGTCGAGGAGAATCATCACGAGACGGCGCAGCAACTCCGCGTCGCCAATCACCGCCGTCTCCTCGAACTCGCCAACCTCGAGACGCACGCCACGTCGATCGCCAATGACACGCGCGGCCTCAGCGGCGTCGAGCGTAATGTCGTCGAGGAACACGCGCTTGCGTTCGATGGGACGTTCGCCCGCATCGGCGCGGACGAGGATGAGCAAATCCTCTACGATTCGGCCGAGGCGCGCGACGTGCTGGTCGATGCCGCGCAGTGCGCGGATGTATTCGTCGCCGTCACGCGGACGCTGCAGTGCAACCTCCGCGCGGCTCCGGACGACGGTGAGCGGCGTGCGCAGCTCGTGCGCGGCGTCGGCCATGAAGCGGCGCATGTGCGCGAATGCCTGCTCGATGGGAGCCGTGGATTGCCGCGTGAGAAACCAGCCCCCAACGGCCGCGAGCACGATCGCGACGAATGCGACGGCCGTGAACACTGCGATGAGCGCGGCGTATCGGTCCTCGAGCTCGATCTCGTCGGCAACGGCAATGGCCACGAGGGGTCGGCCGTTTGCGAGTGTGAATGTGTCTGCATGCGCGCGCAGGATTCGCTCGTCGCTTGGGCTGAACGTTGCCGCCGCTGAGCGGTTGCGCCAAGCGTCGTGCGCCAGGACGTGAATCCATGGTTCGACCGCGCCGCCGTTCGCAGAATTCCCCGCACTGTCGAGGAGGTACAGCACGCGGCCCGGAATCCGCAGGTCGTTCGCTGAATCGAGCAGCGATGCAGTGGCCGACGGTCCGGCACGAGCACGAGCAACACGCGCAACTTCGCGGGTTGCCTCGCGCAACGACGCGTCCAGGTCGTGGTCGAACCGCGCCGTGATCGTCGCGAACAACCCGACGCCGAGCAGCGCGAAAATCGCGACGAACGTCCCGACGTACCACGCCGTGAGCCGCAGGCGCACCCGACTGAGCGACTGGCCGAGCGATGTGGCGCGCGCACCCGTTCGGGTCATTCGCTCATGCACCGAGTCGGTAGCCGGCGCCGCGCAGCGTGTGGATCAGTTTGAGGTCGAAGCCGTCGTCGATCTTGCGTCGCAGGCGGCGCACGAGCACCTCGAGCACGTTGGTGAACGGATCGTGGTTCTCATCCCAGACATGTGCGGTGATCGCCGCGCGATCGACGACTTGTCCGCAGTGGCGCACCAGAAACTCGAGCAGCGCGAATTCTTTCGCGGTGAGCTCGATGTCGCGCCCGGCCCGGCGCACGCGATGGCCCCGCAGGTCCACCTCGAGATCGGCAGTCGTCACGATCTCGGGCATGAGCGTTGGGCGCCTTCGCGCGAGTGCATGCACCCTGGCGACAAGCTCGCGAAAGGCGAACGGCTTCGTGAGATAGTCGTCGCCGCCGGCGTCCAGGCCGCGCACCCGATCGTCGACCGCATCGCGCGCGGTGAGCATGAGCACCGGCACCGCGATGCCGCGCTCTCGGAGCGAACGACAGAGATCGAATCCAGTGCCGCCCGGGAGCATCACGTCGAGAATCATGACATCGAACGCACCAAACACGGCGCGGGCGTGCGCGTCGGCGAACGTGCCTTCGCGCACCACATGCATGCCTTGCTCGCTCAATCCCTTCTCGATCACCGCGGCCAGCTCGGCGTCGTCCTCGACCAGCAATACGCGCATGACGATGTGATTCGCGGAGGCCCGCCAGCGCGGCGAGCGATGAAGGAATGCTAGGGCTTCTTTGGCTTGGCCGCCGCCTTGGCTTCCTTGGCTTCCTTGGCGTCCTTGGCCTTTTCCGCCTTTTCGTCTGCTGGCGACTCGTGCACGTTCGAGAGGAGCGCGCCCGTCATCGCGTCGACGTGCACCTCTTGAATTCCACTCTTGCCCGAGGTCTTGATGTCGTAGGAATAAATGAATTTTCCGTCTTCCTTTTCGAGCTCCACCGCGGCGATCTTGCCGCGGGGCACGGCCTTGAGCGCGGCTTCGGCCGCTGCCGGCTCAGTGATCTTTGCCTCTTTTGCGAGCTTCGCGGGCAATTCCTTCTTGTATCGAGTCTTTGTCGGCGTTTGCGCTGCCGACGATGTCGGCGCGGCGCCCTTCGTCTGCGCACGGGCAGCGGGCGCGAAAAGGACGGCGACTGCAAACAGGGTGGTGACCGTAGTAGTGACTCTCACGATGCCTCCATGGTGGGTGATTGGCTACACTGGAGAGTATCACGTGCACCTGTCGGCATGATGACAGGGTCGGGTTGCCCATAGCCGAGGCAGCAATCGCTCGCCCTTCATTTCTGTGGCTTCCTGCGAATCATGATTTGGTATTGAAGCAGTCATGCGCCGACGATATCGTTTCCAATCCAACCGACGGCGGCTATAAGCGACGCGCGCAGGAGCGTGTGAGTCTGCGCGTGCTTGCGGACGCGTTCGTGGGGCGAACGACGGCGTCCGCAACGCAGGGGCGCTGGCAACTCTTCCTCACGATCCCACCCGCCGGCGGCCGATTCGAAGGCTTCGCTCGCGTATTTTCTCCCAAGGTCGGCTCGCTGGGGCGGCTCACTGCGGAGGTTGACGTCTAACGCGAACGTGTTCCGCGTAGACAGGCGCGGCGAACGACGTGTGGTGTCGCGCGCATTGTGCTCCATCCCATTCGTAGGATCGAGAGCTTCTCAAAAGGGCGAAAGGAGGAACGAGAACCCGTTCGCGTTGTGCACAACTGTCGCCTTCGCGCTCGGCCGGAGGAATCGTCGGTCGATGCGATTGTCCGGGTGGTCGTGGCTGTACTGGACCACCTTCTGTCCGGCGAACACGCCCAGGTAGATGCCGAGTGCAATGTCGCTGCTCCAGTGCTCATCGAGGTACATGCGCGCCAGCGCGGGCATCGCAGCGCCAACGTAGAGCGCTGGCGCGATCAGGGCACGATGCGGCGTATCACGCAGACGCATCTCCTGCGTCAGCGCAGTGGCCGCGGCGAAGCTGGCCATCGCGTGCATGGAAGGAAACGAGCGGTAGTTGAAGCTCGTGAAGCCACGTTCGTCCTCCAGACGAGCCTCGACGATTTCTAGGTAAGCTACGAGCTGAATGCCTACACCGTTCGGGCGGACGTCATGGCCTCGACGTATTCCCTCTTGCACCAGAACATTCAGGAGACGTTCAACGCGGGGGGCGTGGAGATCATGTCCCCGCACTACGCCGCGCAGCGCGACGGCAACCAGACGACGATCCCCATTGCCTATCTGCCTGCGGCGTATCGCGCGCCAGCGTTCCGGGTCGAGCAGGTTCCTGTGGACCCGAACGAGGGACACGCTCCGGCAGGCAGCGGCTGAGCATCCCTGATGGGGACAACCGCGTCGTGCTGGTGCCAATCCGGACGGACATGCTACTTCACCGGCTTCGGCATCACGGGATAGACGCCCGCATCCGAGAGTTGCTTCACGAACGCCGAGAACCGCGTCACCAATGCGTTCGTTTCCGTGACGGCGTCCGGTATATCCTTTCGCAATTCTTCCATCGTCCGGAGGTTCTGCGCCGTCGGCCCCGATAGGAAGCCGCCAAGGTCTCCGGCAAGCCCGCTCACCTTGAAGGTCAGCACCTGACGGAACATCTCGCTGCTGAACTCGACCTCCTCACCCTCGTCACGAACGAAGAACTTCCGCTTGAGCGGCGCGACCATCTTCGCGAGCATATCGAGCGACGCGCGGTACTCGGGCAAAATCTTTGTCGAATCGCCGAGTTCCTTCCTGATCACCGCGAGTTGGGTGTTGACTTGCTTCACCGCCGTCACGGCATCCGCCAACCGGCCGTTGATGCCCTGCAACTCCTTCGATAGCTCGAAGTTCATCCTGCGGTCTGCGGCCGCGACCTGTGATTCCGGATCGGATCGCACCACGACGTCCGTCGCGCCAATCGACTTGCCGTTCACGAATACCGTTGCGACATAGGTGGCCGGAAGGACGTATGGCCCCTCACGCCCACCGCCGCCGCCGAACGGATTGTCATTCGACGGCGCGCCACTCTTCGGCTCTGGTAGCGGCTCGATTCTTAGATCCCACCGCGCGAGGTTGAGCCCCATCGCGGGATGCGTCGCCTTGGACGTGTCGCCCTTCACCTGCCGCACCACCGCCCCAGCCGCGTCCTTGATTTCGATGCGCACGCTGTCCGGTTTCGTCTTCGTCACGTACGCGATCGTGGCCGCCATCGGTGGATTCTCGCCGAGGAACAGCATGTCGCCCTGGAAGCCGCGCTCCTGATCCGAGGTGGGCAGGCGCAGCGTCGCCGGCCTGCTGCCATAGACCCACGCGTCGCGCGACTGCGC
>JBDTMO010000100.1:0-11627 GCA_039934235.1 bacterium
GGGAACGCGCACGCTTCGCTTTCTGCACGTGTTGCCCGAAGAAGTCGAGAAGAAGCTTGAACGCCTTGACCTCCCAGACGACTACGGGGTGGCTGGACGAGTGTTCCAAAACGGCAAAGTCGAAGTCAAAGTCGGCGGCCAAAAAGAGCGCCCACAAGACGTCGCGTCGCCGAAAGTCGGCCTAGGTCCCCAACACGACGATGTATTTGGAGCGGATCCGTGACCTTTGCGGATCCGCTCTTTTGTCGCGTCGCGGGACAAAAGCGTTGGACTTGCGCCACAGTTGACTGTTTCCGCCGACGTCAAGCTCGACAGCTAACATACTGTGGGTAAATGCCTTACATCGCAAACATCCGGAGAAAACCACTGGCACGCCGATAGCAATATGTGTCGGTATATGGTCGCGTCGTTGCGTAAGGGGTAACACCGCGAACACCGGCAGGGCGCTACCCGCGCCCTGCCGGACAGGAGAGAGACTCGGCGCCCGGTTGCGTCGGGTCTCTTTCTTTCAGGAGGCCTTCCGCTCCCGAAGCTCCCCGACGATCGCGCCGAGATCCGCCGCGAACCTGTGGCCGCGCCGGAGGAAGGTTGCTCCAAGCTCGTATGGCTCGCTGAGCGTCTCGATGAGCGCCTCCGACAACACGACGACAATGCGAATGCTCGCGCTGAGCGGATCGTTGTTGTGGTCGGAAATCCACTCCGCCGTGGCGTTGTCCCACTCGCTCAAGTCGAGCACCACGAGATCGATTGGGCGCGGCGACAGCCGCATCATCTCACGCGCGTCGGCGATGTTGCCGGCAATCTCGAGCGAGAGAATATCCGGATCGGTCAGCTCCTTGTAGCGCCGCAGGTCCGTATGCTTGTCGTGCACCAGCAGCACGCGCGGCGGACCCATCTTGCCGACATTGCGCCGTATCGCGCCCATGAGCGAATCGCGCAGTACCGGCTTGTCAATGAAGTCGACGGCGCCGAGCAAGCGGCCTCGCTTTTCGTTGGCGACCACGCTAACGACGACCACTGGAATATCACGCACGTCGGCATGTGCCTTCAATTCCCGCAGGGCGTCCCACCCATTCTTGCGCGGCATCATGATGTCGAGCGTAATGAGGTCCGGCTTTACGCGTTGCGCGAGCGCGATGCCTTCGTCGGCCGATGCGGCGGAGATGACGTCGCAGCCCAGCTCCTCGAGCTGATTGGTAAGAATCGTTCGCGCATCGGCCTCGTCGTCGATGATGAGGACGCGCAACGGCGCATTGGCCAGGCCCATCATCGCCTGCTCGTGTTCGCCCACCGCCTGCATCTCGAGCGTGCTCCGCGTGGCCGAGACGGCCGCCGGGTCGCGCGACATGACCACGCTGAAGGTGGAACCGACGCCCACTTCGCTCGTCGCCTCGATGCGCCAGCCCATGAGGTGCGCGAGCGAGCGTGTGATCGTCAGTCCCAGCCCTGTGCCGCCGTACTGGCGCGACGTCGTCTCGTCTTCCTGTTGAAACGGGTCGAACACCGCGTGCAGCCGGTCGGCCGGGATGCCGATGCCGGTGTCGATCACGTCGATGCGCGTGGGCAGGCCCGACCGTGGATCCGTGAGCAAGCGTAGCGTGATGCGCCCGCCGTGCGTGAACTTCACCGCGTTGCTCAGCAGGTTGAGCACGATTTGCTTGAGCCGAGAGCGATCGGTGTGCAGCGTGGCAACCGCGGGTACCTCGGCAACGAGCTCCACATCGCGCAACTCGGCCTGCGGCTCCATTTCGCTCATCGCTTCGCGCAGCAATGCCGCGATGTCGACGGACGTAAGCTCGAGCTGCATTTGCCGCGCGTCGATCTTGGAGAGGTCGAGCACGCCGTTGATGAGCGTGAGCAGATGCGAGCCGTTGACGCTGATGCGTGAGAGGTACTTTATGTCTTGCGTGCGCAGATTCTGCGCGGTGTTGCGCAGCAGGATATTGGCAAAGCCGATGATGGAGTTGAGTGGCGTGCGTAGCTCGTGGCTCATGTTCGCCAGGAAGTTGCTCTTGGCCGCGTTGGCCGATTCGGCCGCATAGAGAGCCTTTTCCAGCTGGTGCGAGCGCTCCTCGAGCTGCACACCCTTTTCCTCGATCTGGACGTTCTGCCGGCGCACCTGACGGTTGATTTGGACGATGTTCTGTGACTGCCTGAACGTGGTGTTGCTGACGACAGTGGTGAACGCGAGGAGCACCGCAATGCTGAGGAGTTGTGTTGGCAGCGTGCCGGCCATCACATCGGGATGGAAGCCGGCAAGCGCGGTGGCGACCAGTACGCCGGCGATGAACAGCACCAGGCCGCGCGCGGCGAATTTCACTCCGCCATTGAGCACGTTGCCCGCATTGATCCCCAGGAACCCCGTGGCGCATGGCCACAGGCTGAACCCTGAGAACGGTACCGCGAGGCCGATGAAGAACGAGTCGACCAGGAGGTTGCGAAATTCGGCGGCTTTGCTGTCCTCGCTGCGCGCAGCGAGGAAGCGTGCGACGTACGGCCACAGCAGGAGGTGCCACACGAGGAGCACCCAGACCCAGCGTGACACGTCGCGGGGCCACAGGTGGAGGCCGTACAGCAGGAAGTACAGCGGATAGGTGGTGACGCGGACCAGATAGTCCAGCCGCACAATCCGGTGGACTCGTGCCCTCGGCTCTTGGGTGTTGGGAGGCGTCACGTTCAGTGGTTCAGTAGTGCCATAGTGCAGTTGGATCGAGGAGTGGCCGCGATACTATAGGAAGGTATCGGTAAGGGGCCGTGATTTTGCGAGCAGCGGTACCGCTGAGGTGGAGGGACGACCTCATCGGTTCACGGGGGAACGACGTAGTAGACTGACAGGGTGTCCAACTGGCGCCTGTTTCTCACGTCGTGCCTTTTGACCCAGCGGGCGATGGGGTAACCTTCAGTCGCCTGCGGTTGTCTCATTCTCTGTGCCTAACCCGACCCCGTGACGAGCTCTCTCAAAGTCAGTCAATCGCGCGACGACGATCGCGACCTGGAGTTGCTCGATCAACTGGCGACGGCGCGAAGCGCGCTGAACGAGCAGATCGCGCGCCGTATCATTGGCCAGCGCGAGGTGGTGGACAATCTCGTGGCGTCCATCCTTGCGGGCGGCCATGCGCTGCTCGTGGGCGTGCCGGGCCTTGCAAAGACGCTGCTGGTGCAGACGGTTGCCGAGGCGCTGGATCTTCAGTTTTCGCGGGTGCAGTTTACGCCGGATCTGATGCCCAGTGACATCACGGGTACGGAGATCATGGAGGAGGACCACGCGACGGGTCGTCGGTTCTTCAAGTTCGTGCATGGTCCCATCTTCGCGAACATTGTGCTGGCGGACGAGATCAACCGTGCGCCACCGAAGACGCAGGCTGCGTTGCTTCAGGCGATGCAGGAGCATGCGGTGACGGCGGCGGGGAAGACGCACAAGCTGCCAGAGCCGTTCTTCGTGTTGGCGACGCAGAATCCCATCGAGCAGGAGGGCACGTATCCGCTGCCCGAGGCGCAGCTGGACCGGTTCATGGTGCAGTTGACGGTGGGCTATCCGAGCCGCGAGGAGGAAGAGCGGATCGTGGTGGAGACGACGTCCGACCGGTCGATTGCAGTGAAGCCTGTTCTTACGGGGGAGCAGCTCAGTGCGTTGCTGCATTTGGTGCGTCGCCTCCCGGCGGCGCCGAGTATCGTGAGTTATGCGGTGAAGTTGGCGCGGTCGACGAGGCCGGATAGTCCGGAGGCGTCGGCGACGGTGAAGAAGTATGTGAGTTGGGGGGCTGGTCCGCGTGCGTCGCAGTATCTCATTCTCGGCGCGAAGGCGAGGGCGGCGATGGATGGTCGTGCGATGCCGGATCTGGATGATGTTGCGGCGATGGCGTTGCCGGTCTTGGGGCATCGCGTGGTGCTGAACTTTCAGGCGGAGGCGGAGGGGATCAATTCGGCGTCGCTAATCGGGACGTTGGATAAGCGATAAGGCGACTACTCTGTCGTGAATGACTCAAGGGAGCTAACCGGTGACGGGAGGCTCCTTTCTTTTTCGACTCGGCAAGAGGGTCGCGCGTCGTCAGAAGAGCTTCGTGCGCGTTTGCTTGCCACCAAAAGCTCCTACGAACCAGTCGCTTGTGGTCAGGTTGCCTCCTTGCCGGCCCGGCGGCAATATCAGCGGGCTACCACTCATGACGTTTGAATGACGCGCTGAAGTCTATTGAGTCGAGTGCGTCCGCAGCGTGAGCCTGCTTTGCACCGGATCTGGAGGATAGACTGTGCGGCTGCGAGTCCTCGGCGAGTGTGTAATCGAGTTGCGCGATCGCGAGTACACGCCAACAGCCGCTCATTTCTTCGCGCTGTTGCTGCGCTTGGCCGCGGATGCGGGACGTTTGTTCCAGCGACAGGAACTCGCGGACCTGTTGTTTCCACAGGCTCCCGACGATCGCGCGGGAACCCACAGCGTTCGGCAGCTCGTCTATCAAGCCCGTCAACGAGGGGCGCCGATAGACAAGTCAGGTGGCGCCGTGGCTATCGATCCCAGGGACGGCAGGCGATCCTGTGTGGGGTGCACTGTGGGACGCAAAAGCCGGCGCGTGAGCACCTGCTGGTGATCGCACTTTCCCATGCAAATCTGACAGCGGCATTCCTCGTGTCTTCGTTGGAGTACTTCTCAAGGAGTAGCTCATTTCAACTTCCGTTCGGATCAGTTGACGTAGATTCTGCGACGGACGATCCGGGCCGTGCCTTGCCTAATTTCTGTCGCACTTTCTCTCTACATTCTGCCGCTGCTGAGAGCCTTTCTATTCGTTGGGCCGTTCACCATGGGATGAGAAATCCAAATACCGGACGCGCGAAGGCGATGCTCCGAATGTTGGATCGTTATGTAAATCAAGGCGCTGCGTGGCAGGGTGCACCTGCGCCGGTCGGGTACGAATTCCGGATATCGCGCGGCATGATCGAGTGGAATGCCACCGAGGCGACGAATCGTGGTGGCAGCAACCGCAAGATCTGCGCAGTCGACGCCGATGGCACCACGCGCAGTGTAAAGCACCGCGTGTCTCGACCGCGCCGCATTCCTCTGGCCATGCGCTTGTGCCCGGGGATCCATATCGCCCGCCGAGGAGGATTGCGCACACGGAAGCGCTCATCAGTGGAGGCATTGCAGCCGCTCCTCCTCACGTCAGTGGCCCCCAGCGCGGCTGGAGAGCGAGCCGCGCAAGATGACACCAATGTGACGTCTCGTATGACCGTGTGCTATTGTTTCCTTCCCAGTGCATGCAACTCTGCCACAAAGGGGGACGGTCATTGCCCACCATTCGATTGTCACTTCTGGATGACTGTTTAATCGAGATTGATGGTTCGTCGGTGACGCCGACCGCCGCGCACCTTTTCGCGCTGCTTCTCATCCTTATCGTCGATAATGAACGTCGGCTAGGCAGGCAGGAGTTGCTGCACTACCTGTTCGCCGCTGATGCAGATCCCCGCCTCGCATCGCACAACCTGCGACAGTTGCTCTATCGGCTGCGGCAGATGGGCCTTGAGTTCGACGAGCGCGCGTCCGGCCTGAGAATGGTACACGCTGGCGTCATCGACTGCCTGTCAGCGGTTCGTGATTTGAGCACGAGCGCAAGCGAGGCCCTGTCACTGGATTCGGTAAGGTTTCTCCCATCCTATGCTCCTCGGCTGCCAGCACCATTTCTTGAATGGTTAGACCGAATGCGTGACGCAATGGACAGCCGTGTTCGAGGGCTCTTGCTCGCCAGCCTTCGCGGTCATCGCCAGGCGCAGGCATGGCCAGCCACGCTGCAACTGGCGAACATCTTACACGTTTTTGATCCACTAAGTGCAGAGATAGCAACGACTCGGGCTGAGGCGCTTGCTATGCTTGGGCGTCGGACTGAAGCGCTCGACCTTCTTGCCGAGTACGAGCGCGAGGCGCCAGGCGCGTCGGATTCTGTGATAGCGGTACGAAATCTTCGTTCCCGCATTGCCAAGCATACCGTAATGAAGCACGAGAGCACTCTCAGGGGGCGCGAATTATCGCTCTCGCTACTACATACCGAATGGACAAAGGTCGATCCGTCGGGAGCGAGGCAGACAGCCGTAATAGGGCACTCCGGCATTGGGAAGACACGTCTAGCCGAGGCATTCTCGTCCCGAGTTGCGCTTCTTGGGGCCCATGTTCTTCGGTATGTGTGCGATGCGCAATCGCGCTCTCAGCCACTCTCCCTGTTCTGGCATCTCCTCCCTGAATTGCGGAGCATGCGAGGCAGCCTCGGCGCCTCGCCTCAGCACAGGGAGGCATTGAATAGAATTCGACCGCCTGAAGGAGTGGTTTCGGCTCATTCACAGGGCATATCACTCGAGGCATTGCGCGCGGAGGTCCAATTCGCCGTAATCGACCTCCTAGAGGCCGTCAGCACGGAGAGGCGCATTCTCTTGCTTGTCGATGAGGCGCACCTACTTGACGATGCGTCGTGCGCTGTGCTTCACGCGTTGGCGAATAGGGAGAACAGCGCGTTAGTTCACGTCGTTGTCTGCCTTCGGCCATCGCACGATGGCTTGATGTTACTTGAGCCGGCGCGACGCGGGCATGTGCACTATTTGGAACCGTTGCCGATTTCCGCTAGTCGCGATCTACTTCTCGAACTGCTGGCAGGAACTAGCCCGAGCGAGCGTCACATTGATTGGTGCTTGAAAGGAGCAGATGGCAATCCTTTCTATTTGCACGTGCTTGCCTTTCACGGGTCGTCGTCGACCCGATCCCTGCCCTTTCATATTCGGTCGCTCGCCACGAGTACCTACGCTTCCCTCTCCGCGAACAGCCGTAGCGTTCTAGAGTCGTGCCTTCTCCTCGGCCAGCTTGCTACGATGGACCGAGTGCTGCGTGTTACAGCGGCGGATGATGGCTGCATGCTGTCAGCACTTCGCGAACTCGCGGATCGCAATCTCGTGCAGTTTGCAAATGGCTTGTTGGTTGGTCCCCACGCGCTGCTTCACGACGCTCTTCGCGAATTGATACCCGGCTCAGTCGCGGCGCTCATCCACAGACGCATTGCGACGATGCTCGAACTGGAGTGTGTCGCCGAGGGGCGAGCCCCTTCACTGGCATTGGCTTCTGCGCGTAGTTGGCTTGCGATTGGGAACCCGTACGCCGCGACTGAACTCATTCGGAGCTGTGCCCGCCATGCCGCTGCGGTTGGCGAACCATTGGCAGCGTCGGAGCTGTTGTGTCAGGTAGCAGGTGCTCAGCTGCCCCCAGCATTGCGCGCGGAGCTCCTCGACGACTTGGTTCGCTATGCTCAAGACGGTGGATCTCAATCTCTGGCCGCGTCATCGCTTCGCGACAGATATCATCTGGCGCGTGATATGGCGGAAGGGCAGAACGCGCTTAAGGCGATTGAGTTACGGATTATCGAAGCAGATCTACTCAACGGAGGCTTGGTGTCTTCGGCGGTTGCCCCTTTGATCTCGCTACTTTCGGACGCCTCACTCGATGCATCTTTGCGAGTGCAGGCGTCAGTGCGGCTCATGGTTATCGCCGATGTCGAGCTGGACATCGAATTGGCACGGCAGACCTATGCCTGGCTCTTAGAACTCCAGGCTAGTCGCGCTCAAGCGGAATCCCATTTTCTTCGAGCCGAGTTGGTTTTTCACACAGCGTTCGGGGATCTCGCAGTCGCCCGGCAACTTGCTCAGCAACTCGTCACTACATTTCCAGAACCGAGTATTGCGCAAGAGTCAATTCACGCGAGGAATTTTGCGGCGTTCGCGCTTAGTCGACTACGCGCCTTTGATCAGGCCGTCATGCTCTGCGTCGCAAACTACGATTTCTTGTTTTCGCATGGAATTCTCAATGAAGCGCTATATTCTGCTGCGCTACGCGCGGAAATTGCCCTAACCGACGGTGACCTCTCGACTGCGTCTTCATGGCTAGCCAAAGCCGAGGAGGCTGCGCGCGGAAGCACTCCCCATCAGCTTTCGCCCTATTCCGGGCTTAAGTCCAACATTGGTGTGTTAGCAATGATGCAAGGTCGGTACAGCGACGCAGAACGCCTTATCCTCAGTCCTGACCGCGATATCTTTGCCCTGTCAACAGCACGAAACAGAGCTCTCTCGAGCGCCATATCGCTTAGACTGCGGCAGCTTTCGATGAGCGACATTCCGCAAGACTCCGTAATCGACCTTGAGGCTCTCTACCGCAAGGGACGCAACCTCGGCGGTCAAGACTTTATCGTCGAGACTCTGTGGTGTGCTCGCATTTTGGCAGGAGATACCGGGAGCGCTTCTGCGCTACTCGCGGAGTACCTGACTTTCCACCGTAGGGAGCAGTCTGTCGCGGATTGGTCGCTGCGGCACACCACAGCGGCAGATGACGCGTGGAGCAGCTGCTGACCTCGCTGTCTTCGCGCAAAACACGGCACCTTTCAAGAGCCGACGTGTGGCGGTAGGCATCGCGTCATCTTGGATTTGTCTCGTGGGCTTACGGGCTTGCAGGTCGAAAGCAGAGAGACTCATCAGCCCCTGCGCACGAGTTCTTAGGCGGCACTCTCGACAAGATGTCGTTCAAGCCGGAGACGGTTTCGCCGCAGTTCCCGGGAACTTCAGCGGCGTGATCCGGTTGACATTAGGCGAAGATTGCCAGCTTTAGATTGAGCCCGGTCTGCGGGTGGAAAGAGCCAGTTCCAAAAGTCACTCGCTAACAATTGATCCGCGATATCAGGATCGAATTGCCTTCCCTTGCAGCGTAGTAACTCTGCCCTTACAACTTCCTCGCCGAGGGCTCCGCGATACGGCCTTTCGGTCGTCATCGCATCAAAGGTATCGGCGAACATGATGATTCGGGATGCCAGCGGAATGTCGGACTCCTTAAGGCCGGCCGGGTAGCCAGTACCGTCCCAATTCTCGTGGTGATGCCGTACGGCCGGAACGAGCTCACGGAGACGAGTCATTGTTGCGATCAGGTTTGCTCCGTCCTGTGGATGCTCCTTGATGATCGCCCATTCCCCAGGCGACAATCGCTCCTCCTTCGCGAGAATTGGTGCGTACTTGTCATATATCTTCCCGACGTCATGCAATAGAGCTGCGGTACCGACCTTCTCGACTTCTGCTGCTGAAAGCCCAATTAGCCGCGCAATTTTTATCGCGTACTCCTTGACGCGACGCGAATGGCCGGATGTGTAGGGGTCGCGTGCCTCGATCGACTTTACCATGAGCTCCAACAGCTCTCGGTTCGTCTGGGCCAGTTCAAGGTTGGTCGTGTTCATCTGCCGCACTCCCAGAATCGGAAGCCACATCAGTGAGGCAATCATCGGCCCCCACATTGCATAAACCCAAGCAAAAAGGAACACCAAGGGCAGTGCCAGAATATCCAAACCAACAGTGGAGGCGCTGTTTTCCCGCCACACGTGCGTCGTCTTGACATTCGTGGTGAGTGCGATGACATGACTCACCAGAAATGTGTTCACCGCAAATACCACCCCGTATGCAATGGTTAGGGGGACGCCAATGATGATCGTTATTGTCGATAGGGGCAATGCGCGAAGCTCGAGTAGGCTTCGACCTCCCAAAAGCCGAAACACTTCGATCGCTATCGCGTAACTAACCACGATTTGCGCCGCGTTGAATAAACCCTTAAGGCCGCCTCGACGCTGTGCTATCTGTGCGATCGCGTTCGCTCCCCCAACAGCTGCGAGCGCCGCAAAATTCGGCACCAGAACCAACGTCGCCATGTAAGGAATGAACGAAATCGATCCGGTCGCACCTTTCGGTAGAAGAAAGCCCATCAGCTCCGCAATCAACGCGAGCACTGCAAGCGTACCAATGGTGCCTATGCTGAAATCGGAAGCAGGCGGCGCCCAATGCCACAGCGCCGCCGAGGCCCCGAATGCAAGAACACACACAAGTTGAATGAAAGACTTTGTTTTCATAAAAGCATTGGTTGCGACCGCCCTTTTGCCATCCACTCGTCCATCAAGCCCAAGTCTGCGTACCAGTAAAACAGAACGAGAAGAATGCAGCCAAGAAACCGATCATATACGTCACCTCCTACTAATGAAGGTCGTGGTCTCCCACGCCAGTCCAAAAGAGTTGGCTCCGCTATGCAATCAATTCCGCTCCGCTAGTTATCCGCTCCAACAAAAGGGACGGTCTGCACCAAGTCCTACAACTCCACCCAACGATTTGTCGCATCCAGCACCGCCAACACACTGGCAGTCTCAATCCCATCCTTCACCTCTGCACTGCCCGTCAACAACGCCGTCTCTCGCCCTAGACGCGTCGTCAACGCCACGAACACGAACTCGCGCTCGAACGCCTCGATTACCCGCGCGCCTTCGAACAACAGCGACCTGCGACCCGCATCCACCTGCTGCACCGCAGCAACCGCCGCTCGCGCTGATGTCTCGACGCGCAGCCGGTCGCTCTCGAGGCCAGTCGCCTCGCCGACAAACAGGTCCTCCCCCTGTCGGATGGTCACCCGGCAACTCATCCCGCTCGCACGGGAACGCCGAACCTCCACATCCTCGAAATAGAGGCGGCGCTTGCTGGTAGTCGCTTTCGCCATCGTCGGCTCTTCCACAATTGCGGTGATGCTGCCTATCGGAGGCGTCATACGCGCTGCACGGATCGCCTCGGCGGCTGGTCCCTCACTAGTGGCGACAGAAATCTTCTTGTGACTCACTCGCATCCCGAGCTGCGCCAACAACGCACTCTCGACATTGCGCACGGTCTGCTTTGGCGACACGGAGGTCGTCGTCAGCACGTGCACCTCTGCTACCTCCCCAGTTGGTCCAGGGATGATCCGGACATTTAGCACACCAGGCAACGTTCCAAGCAGCTCTTCCGCCCGTTCTATTGGGAGAACGGTACCCGCAATGGGCGAGGCGCCTTCGTCAGTGCGCGGCGCAGAAGAGGCGGGGGCGTTTGTGTGCATCGCCGACACCTTCAACAAGTTCTTTTTTTTGGGAGAGGCCGTTTATAGGCTGGGCGGGATCCGTTCAAGCGCCAGTTCGAGGGCTGGCGTAGCGGAATTCCGGCCTCGGAATACCACTGTCACGGCAATACTTAGAAATATTTAAGCGTGCTGCACCTTAGTCAAGCGAATATTCCAACTCCGGCAACCGATATTCCTTGATCTTCCTGTACAACGTCCGCTCACCGATACCCAACAAGTCGGCAGCGCGACGACGATTCCCGCGCGTCTCCTTCAACGCCGCTTCTATCACCGCCCGCTCCACTTCTGTCATTTTTGTGCCCGGAACTATCGATACGACGTTCGGAGGTGGTGTTTCGTCACGAGGACCAATTGCTGCCACCGCAGTGGACGCACTCGCGGGTAACACCTCACCGATGTACACGCTCCTCGACCCACCCAACGGCGGCACCGAACGGTCGTCGTCCGAGCGCCGGCGCAGCTCCTCCACCTGCAGCTTCAGCTCGAGCAAGCTCCTGAGAATGAACTCGAGCTCCCTGCCTTCCGCCTGCGCACCCTGACTCTGCACAGGCCCAACGCGCACGGGCAAAAATCGTGCACTGCCCCCCTCGCGGATCTGGCGAGGCAAGTCCGCCGGCGCGATCTCACGCCCGTGCGAGAGCACAACCATACTCTCCACGAGATTCCGCAGCTCACGCACATTGCCCGGCCACGGATACTG
>JBDTMO010000101.1:0-11610 GCA_039934235.1 bacterium
CGCTCGACATGGCGGACCACTATAGCCAGTTGGCCAATTACATGCGTCTCAACAACATGATCCCGCCGACCGCCCTGCCTCGCCCCAAGCAGTAGTCGCTGTCATCCAGAATTCGCAAACACGCCCTCCCAGATTCCATCGGGAGGGCGTCTTTGCGTTGTGCCATCGGCGTTGCGCGCACGACGATTCAGTGTCGCTCGACGACATCGTATCTCGGCATGAGTCCGTCGAGGATCACGTTGCAACGCTCAGTGAGCGACTGGAGCACGGTGTGCGTCTCGGTATTTCCAGACAGCGCGGATCATGAGCGGCAGTCCGATAGCGGCCGGCAAGATCCAGAATGCAATCGCGGGAAGCCGTCGCCAGAGAGGAAGGTGAGGTCCATTGTCGACGTAAAACGCCGTGAGCATGAGAATGTAGGATCCGCTCATTCCCGGAATATGCACCATCGGCCAGCGCGACCAGTCATTGCGACGGGCACGGCGACCGATGAACGCGCTCCCGAGTGCGAGGATCCCGAGCGCCGCGAGCGCGTTGTCTGCAGGCCACCGCAGCACTGCGAGTGCAGCCATGGTGATACACACCACGACCAACGCCCAGAAGTACAGCGTACCGTATCTCGGATGTTGTCCCGCTGCTTTCGGTGCAAGCATTGTCGCGGCGCCCGCCACCGTGGCGACTATGCCAGCGACGATATGAACCGCCACGGTCGCGAGGAGGAGCGGCTCGCGCGACGGGATCGGTATACCTCCGATCGTGATGCCTTGGAGCAAGAGCATCTGGTCCGTGGTTCTGTTCAATTCAATCCATTTGGCGTAGCGTGCTCGCGTCGCGCACTGTCCGCGCGCCTTCTGACGAAAGCATAGCCGAACGGCGCTATCTGGGGAGCAACGCTCCGTGCTGCACCCACGTGCTTATCTCCGTCACTCCTACGAAGCGCGCAACTTCGTGCTCAGGGCTGATCTTCAAGCTGGCGCCGCCGGCAGTGACCTCGCGCTCGAGGAGGATAAGTTGCGGGATGCTCGTTGCTCGCGCGGAGTCGATGGACCCCCCGAGGTATCGGACGACCGCGGAATTCGTCCAGTTGCCACCAAGGCTCACTTCGTCGAACGCTCCAAAGAGCGCCAGGTGACGCGCGCCGTCATCGACTGATGGTTCGAGCGAGACGCCACGCGCGATAAACCGTCGGCCAGTTTCTGTCGCCTGACGCTTGACGGCGAACTTCATGTCGCGAATGGCGGGCACCATGCCTGATTGCGAGTCCGTGCCGATGGTCCCGAGATACACGGCGATGATCTCGCGCGTGACAACGGCAGTGGGTGCTGCCGGTCTCTCGAGACGCGCTGCCGAGAGTGAGGCGACCATGGCGACGAGCATTACGGTCAAAGTTGTAATTCTTACGCGACGCATGTGGCCTCCGGAGGTGAGTAACGGCCGCAAGTATACGACGAGCATGTTAGCGAGTCCAACACCGGCCGTGCGTTTCCGGGCGTCGCCATGCAAGGCGACAGCTTGAGCAGCCGGTGTTTCTCGGCGCAGTCGGTAGTCGCGGGCTTGCAAGCCTGCGTAACTGTCGACGCGGAGCTTGTTGCTGAGGCGGAGGAACCTTGGATCCCGACAGGCGCCTCGCGCCTGCGGGATGACACCGGCAACAGCATGAACGGGCTGTCGTCTAAGACGCGCGATACTCTCGTTGTGCACGATTGAGCAACACAATCTGCCCGGCGTGATACAAGTCATGTTGCGTCAGGCCGATGAACTGCGTAAACGCGGGATACGACGGATCAGTCACGATCGGCTCAAAGAGGCGCTCGCGTGGAAAGTCGCGAACCGCTGCTCGCAACCGCGCGTTGAGCGCATACAGCGAATCGACATCTCGGCGCCAATGTGCCTCAGTGGGCTCTGGCACCGTTGGCCAATCCTCATGTGGCAACAACGGCGACGCATCACCATCGAGGCGCCGAAGAACAAGCCGATAGGTGCCGCACAGGTGAAGCACGAGTTCCCAGACGCTATGCGCGCCGGGAATCGGATGCAGCGCTGCGTCTGCAGCGGATATTCCGTCGAGCGCTTCGCGGACCGAGGGGCCATGCCATGCAACGCCCTCCATGCTGCGACGCAACTGATCGTCTAAAGCAGTGATGACGTCCGAAGGTGGCATGTTGTTCATCGACTGCGCGCCGGCGCAGTCGCAGGCGCAGTGCGCTGTGCGCGAACCCACGGCCGACGTACGGTGTACGTCGGAACTGCCGTGATGCCCGCGCGAGCCACACTCAGCAACTTCCTGCGGACAAGTAGGCCGAGTGCCGCTTGCACCGAGCGTTTCGAGACGCCGGTTCCCGACGTGATGTCCTGAAGACTCGCTTGTATCTCCACCCGGTCGCTGCCGATCGTGTGTCGCCACAGATACAAGTAGACAAGAATCGCCGACGGCTGACGGTCATGGCCGACCAGGTCTGGGAGCAATGTGTCCAGCACATACGAATCAATGACAACCGATGTCACGCCGACGCTCCTATGGTAATGAATGCCATAGTAGCCGCTGCGCGCCTTGCGACACAAGACTCAGCTAGCGGTATTGAGCACGTCACTCACAGACCTTCCCCTTAGCCGGAGCCGATCATGATTCGTGCGGTAAAGTTTGTCTCGATCCCCGTTCGTGACCAGGACGCAGCGCTGACGTTTTACACGGAACGCCTGGGGTTCCGCGTACTTACCGACCAACCGTTCGACGACACGCAGCGCTGGATCGAACTTGGAATCGGGCGCAGCGAAACCAAGGTCGTCCTGTTCACCACGGATGCGCACAAGGCAATGATCGGAACGCACTCCAACGTGACCTTCGTTGCTGACGACGTCGAGAAGACGTACGCGGAACTCGTCGAGCGCGGGGTCGTCTTCGATCAACCGCCGGAAAAAGCAGACTGGGGAACCGCGGCCATCTTTCGCGATCCGGATGGGAATCGATTCGTGCTCTCGTCCAAGTGAGAACGAGTCTTACGGATAGAGCAGATACGGCTTGCGCTCCTCACTGAACGCAGCAGCCTCCCGATCCCATTCGTCGAGCAACGCGGGAAGTCGGCCCCCTTCAATCGCAAGCCTCACTTTGTCGGATCCCGTCAGGCGATCGATCGTGCCCGTCCACGCAAAGTCGCGCGGATACCTGCGGCGAATCTCATCGATGAGGACGAGCGAGGTGCGCACCGGACGATATGCCGATCGATCGGTGATGACGAAACGGATTGCCGGAATCGTCTGGCCTTTGTGCTTTGCCGCCGTGGGCAACACCGGCATCGTGATCGCTTCGAAGCTGATGCCCGGGAGTCGCTTGTCGTTCATTGCCTGCGCGACCACCGGCGCATCGAGCCACGGCGCACCAATCTGCTCGAATGGCCGATCGGTTCCTCGGCCCTCTGACAGGGTGGTGCCCTCGAAGTATACCGAGCCCGGATAACTCGTCACCGCGGCGAGCGAACGGAGATTGGGAGACGGATTCACCCACGGCAGTCCCGACTGGTCGAACCATTCCGAGCGACGCCAGTTCGCGATGCGCGCGACGATGAGATTCGCGCCGATGCCATACTTCTGGTTGAAGAGCGTTGCGAGTTCGCCGACCGTCATGCCGTGACGCGCGGGAATCGGATACATGCCGACGAACGACTTGTACTTCGGCTCGAGCAGCGCGCCTTCAACGATTACTCCGCCTATGGGATTCGGGCGGTCGAGTACGACGAACGGAATTCCCTTCGCCTTGGCGGCTTGCATCGAGAGTGCCATCGTCGAGACGTACGTCCACGTGCGGCCTCCCACTTCCTGCAGGTCGTACACCAATACATCCACGTCCTTCAGCATCTCTGCCGATGGGCCACGATCCTCGGCGAGATAAAGCGAGTATACCGGAACGTGCGTCTTCGGATCCACTTCGTCGACGATTGTCTCGCCGGCCATGACCGTGCCCCGAATGCCGTGCTCGGGAGCCATCAGCGCAACGAGCTTCAAGTCAGGATGCTGTGAGATGAGATCGATGTCGGAGTTGCGCGCGCGATCGACGCCGGTGTTGTTGGTGATGAGACCTACGCGCTTGCCGCGGAGTGACTGGGGGATGTTGGCTAGGAACGTCTCTATACCAGGTACCACCGACGTGGCGGGCGTCGCGCCGGGCGATACGGTTCGCGCGCACCCGACGACGAACAGCAGGACAGGGATAAGGGCTCGCATTGCGTCTCGTGAGAGAGTGGAGTCAGAACTCTACGGTTCGCTGCGATACCGCCGCAGCGATGACTCACCATTGCTCGCCTCACGCGCTGTTCGTCAAGGTGCCAATCGTTTGTCCGTAGACACTGCCCTGAGAACCTCTTCAATTCCACGGAATCCGTGATAGGCGGTTGCAGTTGCAGTTGCTTCGCTCGCGCGGGGAGTTGTTGTGCTGACCGTTAAGACCACCCCTGCACCTACTGTTGGGTCGTGCACGTGCAGGTGTTTGATCAGCCGAAAAAACACGTAGCTTGGTCTGCAGATACCGACAGATTTGTTTGACACCGTTTCCGCTTACCAGTTGACTCGCGACTTCAAGGTGTTCTTCGTCCGCAACGCAATCGCATGACGGGGATCGAGCTTCGCCTGTTGGGTGGCGCGTCGCTCCACGTGGCCGGAACGCCCGCGCAGGGCAGGGCGGTGCACCGCCACCGGTTGGCACTCCTCGCGCGACTTGCGCTCGCAGCCCCCGCTGGCGTGCCGCGCGACAAGCTCATCGCTCTCCTCTGGCCAGACCGCGACACACCCGCCGCTCGGCAACTCCTCCGCTCAGCCCTGCACGACGTCCGCTCCGAACTCGGCCCGAATGCGATTGCGACGACCGGGCCAGACGTCAGCATCGACGGACGCCTGTTCACCGTCGACGTCTCGTTGTTTGAAGAGCGACTCAAAACAGGCGACCTCGATGGAGCGGTCGCACTGTACCGCGGTCCCTTTCTCGACGGGTTCTTCCTCGACGGCTCGGAAGCGTTCGAAGAATGGGCAACATTCGAACGCACTCGACTCGCCCGCGAGTACGAACGGGCGCTCGAACGACTGGCGACAGACGCGGAGTCTCGCGGCGATTCAGTCGCCGCGGCGCGTTGGTGGCGAGCGCTGGCCACGGCCCGACCGTCCGATGGCCGCATTGCCCTTCGCCTCATCGAAAGCAACATCTCCCTAGGCGACCCGGCAGGCGCGTTCGCACACGCCGTCGCGCACGCACGGTGGCTGCGCGACGAACACGGCGTCGCGCCCGATGCCGAATTGACGACCCGCGTCGCCGCACTTCGGCGCGCGTTGTCAAAGCCGGCGGACGCGGAGTGGTTTGCCGAGGAGGGCGTGGTTGAGGTGGCGCAGGTGGATGGCACGCCGCGCGCTACTCCGGAACTCCCGTTCATCGCGGCATCCGCACCAGTACAGCCAGTATCAGACGCCGCGCCACCGAAAGCGAAGCAGGCCAATAGGCGCCATCGCTCCAGAACGCTCTTCGCGTTCGGTGTCGCAGCCTTGAGCCTGCTCGGCACGACGTCGGTGGTTCGGAACCAATTCACGCTATTCGGAGACGCGACGACACCGGCCCACGCGACCGTCATCGCTGTAGCGCCCTTCACGATCGTCGGTGGCGCCCCGCCGGAATTGCGACTCGGATTGCCGAGCCTCTTGACGGCAAATCTGGATCAGGTGGCGGATATACACGTCGTACCTGCCGCTATGGTGGCGTCACAAAGCACTGCAAACAGCACCGAAATAGCGGGCGTGAAATTACTTCAATCGCTCAATGCGGAGCTTCGCGTCACCGGCGTCATCGTCCCATCCAACGACGGTATCACCATATCCGCTCGACTGATTGACCCCGCGGGAGCCGTCCGTGCTCGCGTCGACGTACGAGGTCCGGCACGCGATCTCTCCAAGCTGGTCGACAAAATCAGCCTCGCGTTGCTGCGCGAGATCTGGGGCAGGCGCTGGGGAGTGCCCGAACCTCGTCTCACTGCAATCGCAACCACATCCCCAGCGGCGCTTCGCGCTTTCGTGCGAGGGGAGGCATTCGTCCGCGCCGCACTCTGGGACTCCGCCGCCTCGGCACTCGCACAAGCGGTCGACCTGGATTCGACATTCGCGCTGGCGAACCTGCGCCTCGCGGAGCCGTACGGGTGGAGATACGGAATGTCGAGCGAGCCTTCGCAGCGAGCCCTCGCTGCGGCGATGCGATTTGCTGATCGACTTCCGCCGCGCGAGCGGATGCTGCTTACGGTGAGGCGTCTGCACGAGCAGGGAGACATGGCGGCGCTGGACAGCGCAGCAGCCCTCGCGCACCGCTATCCAACGGATCCCGAGGCGCTGTACGTCCTTGCCGACGTACGATTTCACGTGATGGATGCGTCGGGGGTCGAGATGATAACGCGCGCAATCGCTGGCTTCGATTCAGCGATGACGGTTGACAGCATGTCATCGCGGGTATTTGCGCACCCGCTGTCGCTCGCCTTGGACGTCGGCGATTCCGCGCGTTTCGACCGAAGTGCTCGCCGGCTGGTCGCACTGGATGCCGGGAGCCACGTACAGGTGGCAAAGGGGTGGGACTACGCCCTGCTTCGGCGCCTGCGATTTGCGTCTCAAGATCAAGCCACCCTCGTGTTCGCGGATCGCTTGCGAACTGCCCCGCCTCCGTTTTGGCAGCTTTCAGATCTCACGCAGTCGCTCGAACGGACGGTGCTCGAGGCTGAGCATCCGCAACCGGAACTCCTGATGGCGACGCACAACGCGGTGCGTCGCGTTTATGGCGGAGAGCCGTCGCAGGCGGCAGAGGTGGAGGCGCGCCGGACGCTGCTGCTCGTTGGTTTGGGACGCATGTCCGAGGCGCGCGCGTCGATGGCGCGGCGATGGGAGTCGGATCCCAACGGTACGCCGGCGCTTGTGCTCACTCCAGTTGTCCTGGGCTACGCCCCGCCCGGTTGGCTCGACGGGGCGGAGGCGCAGGTCGCGTCGTCGCCGTACTGGCGTCAGTCGCCCATTCACCGGCGGCGCGGCGCGTACTGGCGTGGGATGCTCGCACTGGGCGCGGGCGATCTTTCCAGGGCAAAGACAGCGTTCCTGGAAGCAGGGCGACCGGCGCCAGCGGGAGACGCGAAGGACACCGTCGACCGCGGTCTCGCCGGCGCGCTTCGCGCTGCGTCCGGGTGGATTCGCGTCATGGAAGGTGACTCAATTGCCGGATTCCGGGATGTTGACGCCGGGCTGCGTCAAGTCGGCTACGAAGGCAACGGGCTTCTTCTCACGCGCCCCACGCGTGTCTGGTGGGCGCGTACGATGGCGCGCGTGCCTGCCCGTCGCGCCGAGGGTATAGATAGGATGCGTGGGGAGTTGGTGCGGAACGAGGGGTATCGTCTGGCGTGGTGGAACCTGGAGCTGGCCCAGGCGCTTGCCGCGTCCGGTGATCGGGCAGGCGCGGACGCAGCGCGCCGCCGGTTCGACGCCTTGTGGACCGGAGCCGACGCCCGCGCAAAGGCGGCGTCGCTGACCATGGAGTTGGGAAAAGACCGGCGGCAATAGGCTTCGTACTCAGGGCCTGATGCAGATGATCTTGATCAGCGCCGATCCATCATTGAACGGGTGATCGTTTCGCACGAAGGCAGCCCACGAGCCCACACTGGTGGGGAAGCTCGCGCGAAGTTTGATGTCTCCGTCTTGCGTGTACACACCGCCGCTCAGCAGTCGATCGGCCTGATTGCAGGACTCACGGATATCCACGGTCGACGCTTTGCCCACGACTTGGCTGTGGCTCCGTTCGTAGATCTTGCTGAAGTCGAGACTCCCGGCGGTCCCCTGAGCTCCCGCGAGCCCCGGCGGACCTTGCACGCCTTGAGGACCTTGGGCTCCAGTCGCGCCAGTTGCTCCTGTGGCTCCCGTTTTTCCGATTGCTCCAGGCGCTCCCGGGGTGCCGGGAGTTCCCGGCGTTCCAGTCGCACCAGTCGCACCAGCGATCCCCTGAATTCCCTGAGGGCCGGCAACGCCCTGCTGGTTCCAGGTGAGCTGCTGATGTGTGGGAGTCAGGCAATTCTTTGGAAGCCCCGCGATAAGACCAGCGGGATCGATGCGGTAGAGAGTGCCGCTGGCCGGTACCCAGCAGGTGGTGATCACCGTTGGCGCAGTTGTCTGGGCGAGCACCACGGTGACGGGCACGGTTGTCATGACAGCCATCACTGTCGCGGCCTGGAGCAGTTTCGCGAAGCGCATTGCAATGTTCCTTGAGTGGGTTAGGAGATGACGGAGTCGGTAGAAATCGCGGCCCGACAGTGGGTGTCGCGCGTAGTCAGGGAGTTCGGGCGATGAAACGCACTGCGGGAACGGACGATCGCTCGCCCGCCAGGGCGGCCACCTGAACGCGCAACGCCGCCAGCTCGCGAGCTAGCCGCGCATTGGCGCTCACGGCATTCTCCGCTCGCATGAGCCGCGCGCGCAGCTCGGCATTTTCCTCGGCGAGCCGCGCCGTGCGAACGACCAGTGCCTTCACACCGGCGAGGGCGACACCGTCGGCATCGACACTGGTGATCGTCGTGTCGGACTCCCCAAGGCCAAACGCCTTGCGGAAATCCTGTGCAGTTGGTCCGACGTGCCGGATCGATGCGCTTTGCGATTTGTACTGCCAGCTGCGGACAGGCATCGCGCGAAGCTTCTCGAGAATCTTCTCGCCATCGAGCTCACGAAACGCGGTCTTCTTCCGCACATCGGACACGCTTTGCCACGAGCGGTCTCCCCCAGCGACGGAGACGCCCGAAGTGGCCACGATGGCCGGTGTCGTCCTCACCTGGGCCGGGAGATGCGACGCAGGAGCGGCGACACAGACAGCAAGGAGCCACGCAGGCGGGACGACACGGTGGGAAGTGAGCATACCTGACAGGGAAGAGGGATCTGTTTTCCGGCAGCAGACGTGGCACAATCTCTCGCGCGCCCGTCAACGGAACGCCACCCGCCGCCGCACCTCCGCGTCAACGAGGTAAGGCGTTACCCACCAAGGAGATGCCTCGTCGGTGTTATGCCAGCCAAACGTCCGACACCAAGTGTCCTGCCCCTGTCGGCCACAAGAGCGAGCGCGGCCTTGTGTCCCATCGTGGAGCCCGGCACCTTGTAACCGATTCCTGATCCTTTTTCGCCGGTGGTCATGGCAGGGTTTGAGCTGCATCTGTTGGGAGGAGCCGTGCTCCGGGAAGGGGAGCGGACTCCACTCACCGGTCGCGTGGTGCACCGCCACCGGCTGGCCCTGCTGGCTCGACTCGCGAGCGCCGCACCCGACAGCGTGTCGCGTGACAAGCTCCTCGGCCTCCTCTGGCCCGAGCGCGACGAAACGTCCGCTCGCCACCTTCTTCGCGCCGCCCTCCACGACATCCGCCACGCCCTTGGCGTCGACGTCGTGCCCATGGGCGGGTCAGACCTCCGGTTGGACCCAAGGCGCATCTTCGTCGACGTACAACTCTTCCAGGCGCGCCTGGCGGCAGGCGATCTCGAAGGTGCGGTCGCACTCTACGAAGGTCCGTTCCTCGATGGATTCACGCTCGACGGCGCTGAGGAATTCGACGCGTGGGCAGCAGTCGAACGTGCGCGACTCGCGGGGATGTACGAAGCCGCGCTGGAGCAGCTCGCGACGTCCGCAGAAGCACGCCAGGCGCCGGAGCGTGCGTCGGAATACTGGAGCACGCTCGCCGCTGCGCGACCGACAGACGGACGCATTGCCCTTCGACTCCTCGAAAGCCTCGACGCATCGGGCGACTCGGCAGCGGCACTCGCGCACGCGGCCGCACACGCGCGACGACTTCACGCCGAACTCGGAGCAAGCGTCGATCCGCCGTTCGCCTCGCGAGTTGCCGCCCTTCGTCGGAAGCTGCTGTCGGCAGGCAATGAAAGCACAGCGAAAGACGCCGCGGTGGACGCGACGGCCTTGGAGGACAGTGCCCCGATTGTCGTCGACGATGCGCTCGCTCCCTCGGTCAGTGAGGCACCGCGCGGAACGTGGTTCAACCCAAAGCCATCTCGCCGCGCCCTGGCGTGGACGCTCGGCAGTGTTGGCGTGGTAGCAATCGCCGCGATGCTGCTCGTGGGGCTGACGTGGGGTTCACGGCCCGCCAAGCTGCGCGGTGCCACAGCGGCAACTGTGATTGCCGTTGCACCCTTTGATGAAGTCGGCACCGTGCCGCACGAGGTGCGCGACGGGCTCGCCACCCTCATCACGGCGAACCTCGATCAAGTCGACGAGCTGCGTCTCGTGCCCGCGGCACAGGTAGCCGCACGCGCGCACGCGAGTTCTGCGACGTCGCCTGCAGAGATGCTGCAAGCCCTGCATGCGGAGCTGCTGGTAACCGGCGTCGTGGTACCCGCTCCAGAAGGAATTGCGGTTACCACGCGAATCGTCGATAAGAGCGGCGCCGTGCGCGCCATGGGTGAAGCCCGCGGCTCTGTTGCAGACCTGGCGACACTCGTCGACCACATCAGCCTTACGCTGCTGCGCGACCTGTGGGGCAGACGGTGGGGCGTTCCGACACCGCGTCTGGCCGCGGTGGTAACGCCATCTGCGCCTGCGCTGCGCGCGTACCTTCGCGGCGAAATGTTCCTTCGTGCCGCGTTGTGGGATTCGGCTGCCACCGAATTCGCGACGGCAATCGACCAGGACTCTGCATTCGCGCTCGCACACCTGCGCATCGCGGAGCCCTACGGATGGCGCTACGGGATGTCGAGCGCGCCGGCGCAACGTGCGCTCGCGTCTGCAGCACGATTTGCCGATAGGCTGCCACCGCGCGAGCGGATGCTCCTCACTGTGCGGCGTCTTCACGAAAGCGGTGCGATGAGTGCACTGGACAGCTCCGGTGCGCTTGCCGAGCGCTATCCGGATGACGCGGAGGCGCAGTACGTCCGTGCGGATGTTCGGTTCCACGCCATCGAGGCGACAGGACGCAACATGATTGCGCGAGCCGCCACCGCATTCGACACCGCGACGACACTCGACAGCAATTCGGCGCGCGTGTTCGCGCATCCATTGTCGTTGGCGCTGATGACGGGCGACTCCGTGCGGTTCGACCGCGCGGCGGGACGACTCATGAGTCTCGGCGCGGGAAGTCACATGCAGATCGCGCAGGGGTGGGATTACGCATTACTTCGCCGCGTGCGCTTTGGGTCGCAGGACGAGGCAGCGCGCACGCTGCAGGCACGGTTGCGTGAGGCGACACCTCCGCCCTTTTGGCAACTCACTGATCTGCTTCCGGCGCTGGAACGCGCGGTGTACAGCGCGGACGTGCCAAACCCCGAGCTCGTGGTGGCCATCCATGAGACAATCCACAACGCGTATCGTGCTGAGCCTGCGCGTATTGCCGACGCGGATGGTTTGCGTTCAGCGGTGCTGATTGGGCTTGGCCGCATGAACGCAGCGCACGAGTGGACGGGTCGCACTTGGGACGCCTTTGCGAGTGGAGCGCCGGGCCTGATGCTCATTCCCGTTGTGCTGGGCTATGCGCCGGCGGGTTGGCTCGACGGCGTTTCCGAGCGCATTGCGGCAACACCGTACTGGCAGTCCACTCCGATCATTCGCCGGAGGGCCGAGTATTGGCGCGG
>JBDTMO010000102.1:0-11590 GCA_039934235.1 bacterium
ACTTTGCCGACGTCCGCACGGTCATGCAGAGCGGCGGCTCGGCGCTCATGGGCACCGGCATTGGCCGCGGCGAAAACCGGGCGATGGAGGCGGCGCAGCAGGCCATCTCCAGCCCCCTGCTCGACAACATCAGCATCTCTGGAGCGATGGGCGTGCTCGTGAATATCACGGGAGGTGCCGATCTTACTCTGGGTGAAGTCCATCAGATCAACGAAATCATCCACGACGCAGTTGGCGACGAAGCGGAGATCATCTTCGGTGCGGTGCACGAGCCGGCCATGCAAGGTGAAATTCGCGTGACGGTCATCGCCACTGGTTTCGACAAGGCTGTGCAGCCGGGCGTCGTCACGCCGGCGCGCGATGTCAGCACGGTGAGCCTCCCCAAGGGCGCGCCCGTCATTCCGTTCCCAAACCGTCCGGGTCGCGTGGGCTCTCCCGTCGCGCCAGCCCGGCCAAACAATGACCTTCCGCGAGTTACTCGTCCGCCAGCGCCATCCGGGCCGCCGAGTAGCGGGTCGCAGGATCTCAGTGACATGGAGATCCCGACCTTTATTCGGAGACAGATGGATTGAAGACGAGTACTGCACGCGCCATCACCTTTGGTGTGGTGACGCTGATGGTGATTGTTGCCCTCCGCTACACACCGGAACTCCCTGAACATCCCGCTGCGGAAGTCCTGCAGCAGGGTGTCACGAGTAGCGCAGCGCCAGCGATGCGACCTCCGTGGTCGCGCACGGAGACGCTCAATCGCGGCGAGACGCTGATCGGCCTGTTGAAGCGCGCCGGCGTGAGCGATCAGGCAGCGCAGGAAGTCGTGCGCGCCGCCACGGCGTCGTCGGTGAATACGCGATATCTGCGCGCCGGGATGCCCGTTGAGTTGACCGCTGACAGTGCTGGTGAGTCGCCGCGGGAGTTGGTCTTCCATCTTGGAATCGATCGCCTGGTGCGCATGACGCGCTCAGCGGCCGGTTGGGCCGGCGTCGAAGAGCGTCTTCCCTGGACGACGGACACCGTAGTCGTTGGCGGAACGATTCACGCCAATCTCTATCAAGCGATGGATTCGAGCGCCGCGGCGTTCTTTCCGGCGCACGCGAAAGATGAGCTGGCCTGGGCGCTCGCGGACATCTTCGAGTACAAGGTGGACATGAGTCGCGACCTCCAGGAGGGCGATCAGTTCCGCGCCCTCGTCGAACGCGCGGTTGGGCCGGAAGGTATTACCAAGGTCGGCAAGATCCTCGCTGCCACGTTCTCGCTGTCGGGGAGTGACGTTGCCGCAATTCGCTTCGAGAGTGGGTCGGCAAGCGCGCAGTATTACGATGCCGCGGGCAAGACCCTTCGCGCACAGTTCCTTCGCGCGCCGCTGGAGTTCCGGCGTATCTCCAGCACGTTCGGCAGCCGGTTTCATCCCATCCTCGGTCGCTGGAAGAATCACAAGGGGACGGACTACGCCGCCTCGGCCGGCACACCCGTTCGTGCGATTGGCGACGCGACGGTGATTCGCGCCGGGTGGTCAGGCGGTTACGGCAACATGCTCGAGCTGCGGCACCGCAATGGATTCGTCACCCGGTACGGGCATCTTCGTGCCTTTGCGAAGGGGGTGCACACAGGATCGCGCGTCGATATTGGCCAGACGGTGGCGTATGTCGGCACCACGGGACTGAGCACGGGCCCACACCTGCATTTTGAAGTGCTGGTTGGCGGCGTACAGCGTGATTCGCGCGTAGCGCTCAAGACTACCAGCGGAGAGCCGATCGGTAGCGGAGAACGCGGCATGTTTGACCAGCGACGCGAGCAGCTGTTGGCCATGCTTGCCGGAACGCCGGGCGTCGTTCGCCTCGCGGCGCGCTGAACGCCCGTCGTCCTGAAGGCCGCGAAGGATTCCCTTTTCGCCCAGGTTCAGCGGCCGTTTCCGTCGCTGACGATGACGATCGAACGCGACGCATGGCCCGTGCGTTAAGATCGTAACATGATCGTCTGGCTCATCGCCCTCTCCGCCGGCGCACTCGCCGCCGCCGTGCAGTACGGGCGCCGCCTCGGCGATCCACGTACGCTGCCGCTCGCGCTGCTCCGAGCGATTGCAGCGATGCTCATCGTTGCGCTTTTGCTTGGCGCGAAGGCAGGACGCGGCTCATCCGTTGCGCCAGATGTTGCGCTGGACGCCTCGGAAAGCTGGCTGCGGGCTACCGATAGCTCGGCGTGGAAGGCAGCTGTGAGCACAGCAACTCGTGCGGGTGGCGACATACGCCTCTTCGGCGATTCGCTGCGCACGAGTGCACCCAAAGGCGTGCCGACCGACCATGCCTCTCGCGTTCGCGACGTCGTCGATGCGGCGACCGGGTCGGGACGTCCTGTCGTCATCGTGACGGACGGTGAACTCGACGAGCCGGAGTTGCTGGGAGGGCTTCCACGCGGCTCGCGCACGATGGTGCTGCCGCGTCATGAGGGGCCGGATGCCGCGGTCTCCGCGATCGAGGCGCCGCACGCGCTGCTTGCAGGCGACACCGTCGTCGCGCGTGTGACAGTCGTTAGTGGAGCGGCGGGAAGCGGCGCGGGCCACATCGAATTGCGTCTCGATGACGTCTTGCTCGACTCCGCCTCGGTTTCAGCGATGACGCCATTCGCGGAACGTGTCGTTGCGCTGCGCGGAATTGCTGGCGGCGCCGAGCGCGGCGCGTTGCTGAAGGCGATCGTGGGAGTGAGTGGTGATAAGGAAGCACGGAATGACACGCTCACCGTTGGTGTCGACGTCACGCGTGCTCCCGCTGCGGTGTTCGTTTCTACGGCGCCGGACTACGACGTGCGTGAGGCCGTCGGTGCACTTCGGGGCGTCACGTCGTTACCAACGCGCGCCTTCTATCGCGTCGCGCCGGGAACGTGGCGTGATGGCGCCTTGGCGCATGTCGAGGAGAAGGTAGTGCGCGACGCTGTGCGGGATGCACCGATGGCGGTGCTGCATGGCGACACCGCGGTGTTCGGGCCGCCGCGCGCAGCGACGCGCGGGGCACTACTCCTCTTCGCACCGCCAGCCACCGAGGAGGGCGAATGGTTCGCGACCGCCGCACCCGTGTCGCCCCTCGCAGCCGCACTCGGCGTCATTCCGTTCGATAGCTTGCCGCCCTTATCTGTCGCGCCGCTCTTGCCCGCGGGAGAGTGGCAGGGACTTCTGACGCGACGCGGTGGCTCGCGCGAGGATCGTCGTCCTGCGCTCGTTGGCTGGGAATCGCCTCGCCGAATCGCGGTGCTTGGTGCCTCTGGATTCTGGCGATGGCGTTTTCGCGGTGGCGTAAAGGCCGATGCGTATTCGGCGCTGTTCGGAGCGCTGTACGATTGGCTCGCCGCGGGCCGCACCGATCGGCGCGCAGTGGTGCCGGAGGGTGAACCACTTCGCGCCGGCATGCCGGTGCGTTGGCGTCGAGGCACCCCGGTTGATAGCGTCTCGACCGTCGTCATCGTACGCAAGGACGCAACAGCGCAACGGCGGACGTTGTCGATACGGTTTGCGGATGGCGCCACCAACGCGGAGACATCGCCACTGCCGGTAGGCGTCTACGAAGTGACGACAACCGGCGGGACATCATTGCTCGCGGTGAATCAATCGCGCGAATGGGTTCCGCGGAGGCCGACTGTGACGTCCGGCGCCGTTGGCGGCGAGCCCGCTATTGGCGATGCGCCCGCGCTCAGGGACCAGGCGTGGGTCTTTGTGCTGGTCGTGTTGCTGCTCTGTGGCGAGTGGCTCCTACGCAGGCGTGCTGGCCTGCGATAGCTCAGGGCGTCTAAACTGCGTGAACCGCTCCAACGCGGATTTAGAGGATCGCCGCGGATCCTCGGCTCCAGCTCGATTGTCGCGCGTTTTCTGTGTCTCCTGCGAATGATCGAGTGACTCGATAATCTCGGTGGTCACTCGAAAAGTGCGATGCTTAAATCTGCCCACTCGAGAACGTGACCGTCACTTCAGCGATTATTGGCGAAGCGATTGGTTTCATTGTGTCGAGCGCACCGTAGAATCTCTGCGTGCTGGGGAGCAATCCGCGTGCATCCGCCAAATCCGCGTAAATCCGCGTTGCAGCGGTTCAACGCTTTGGATCTGCGCAAATCCGCGATGGAGCTGTTCGATCCTGATCGTTGAAATCGCCCACCGAATTTGTCCTCAGTAACCGTCCTTCGTCCAGATAAGAATGACGCCGCACCCGCGATTAGGCCCGTTGAATTGCGGTGGAACCGTTGCGGAGCCAGCGTACACCTCGATGCCTCCGAACTCCTTTGGAGAAGGGAGGAGGTCGAGATTGAATGGCGTCGGCATCGGTATCTGGTCGATGTAGACTGTCATCGGACACGCGCCGAGCTGCGGGTTGGCGCCCTCGCGGCTGCTCAGCGCAAACCATTCAGTTAGCGAGCTTGTGCGACTCGGCGACACGTTGATCGACGTGAACCGCCGAAAGAGTTCCGTGGCGAACGTCGTGTTGTTCCGGTCGATGTCGTCGGCTGTCATGAATTGGCCCAACCCCACCCTGCGGCGGGCTTCGAAACCGGCCATCCTGAACGACACCGCCTTCTCGGTGACCGTGACGCCCGCGAGCTCCGTTGCAGAGACTTCCGCGAGCGTATACGACAACCGCAGGGTATCCGACGCGTGCACGTCGATCGCCGCCGAGTTTGGGCGATAGCCCGCGCGCGTCACGATGAGGATGAACTGACCGGGCGGCACCTTGGTGATGCGAAATCTCCCATTGGGGCCAGTCCCAACGCGCACCTTGGTGCTGAGGATCGAGACGAATGCACCGCGTAGCGGCGCAAGGTTCGTATCACTCACGACTCCATCGATGGTGCCGTATTCTCGGCCGCCGCGACTGCTGGTGTCAGGCGCCGCGGCAGGCCGAACTGGCGCGGCGGAGCGCTGGGCGCTCAATGGGTGCGCGGCGAGCGCGATCAAGGCAGAAAGCGCAAGAATTCGAACAGTCACAGAGTGTCCCATGAATCGAAGCTAATGAAGCGTGCGGTCAGGCAGAAACGAGAAAGCCGGAGGCCAGTACTACTCGGCCTCCGGCTTTCAGGTTCCTGCATGCTGCTTTGTGCAGCTGAGACTTGGCTTACGGTGCGCAGTTGTTCAAGCCGCCCGGTCCGAGCAAGTCGCCCGTGCTCTTTGCACGAACCAGGCACTCGGCCTGCGGGATTGGACTGACCCTCGCGACGAAGTTCTTGTTCGGCCCACTCGCGATATCAAGCGGCAATAAGGCAAGCTTGCCGTACCGGCGATGATCGACCCACCGGTTGCCTTCCATCATGAGTGAATAACGCTTCTCGTAGAGAATGCCGAGCAGGATTTCGTCGTTGGTGTTGCCTGCCGTCAACGTGGACGCTGGCAGGCCGCCCGAGTTGATACGAACGATGTTCAGGTCGGCGATTGCGCCGGCCTTGTCTCCCGTTCCGAGCTTGGCTTCGGCGCGAAGCAGAATGAGCTCCTCGTTGCGAATGACCGGTATGCTGCTCGAGATCGCCGGCCAGATGCTGAAGCCAATCGTGGAAGACGCGGTGGTGGCCGAACCGCCCGCTTGGGGCCCTTCACGTTGCGGGAGGCCAAAGCGGATTTTGGACGTGAACCGATCATCCTTCGTGACGCCGTCCGCCTTGAGCTGGGCGTCGGCGATGTACGACATGTGCGCGTACAGGTTGGTGTTCGTGGCCTGCGTCAACCCGTTTGGACTGTCTGGCGATGCGGCGAAGGTCACATAGACGCCCGCGTCGAGACCGGCGCGGCTTGTGCCTGCTGGATTGATGAACGACGCATTGAGTGCCGTGAGTGATGTCTGCCACGCGGTGGCCGGGCCGCCGGACGTTGCGTAATGCGCGGCCACCTTGCCCTTGAGCGCCTGCGTGAACTTCGCAAACGTTGCCGGTGTGTTGAAGCCCGTATACCCCGTGTGCATCGTGAAAGGGAACGCGCTGCCACCTGCCGTCAGGTTGGTGATGGACTGGTCGAGCGTTGCCAGGATGTACTTGTACGTGGAGTCACGCGACACGAACGGCGCGAGATCAGTCGCGTTCTCGCGGATCTCGACAATCGCGCCGAGCGTATCGTGCGTCTGGATGATGTCGAACAGCATGATTGCTTCAATCGTCTGCGCGAATCCCAGGGCCGCCGACTTCTGCGCCGCCACGAGCGAACTCGCACTGACCGTGTTCTTGAAGTTGAACACGTCACGCAGCGTCTGATACTGTCCAGCCCACGGAGCCACGGCAAATCCGGTGGGATCGAGCTTCTGCACGCCGTTGACGATGATGCCGATGACCGGGTGTGTTGCAGGACGGCCTTCTGTTGGTTGGAACGAGTAACTCTCGCGACCGACGGGGCCGCCCCACGTGATCATGCCCGTGCGGAGATTGCGCTGGTCGACGAGCAGTCCAGTAGCCAGCAGCTGGAATGATGTCGGATCAGCAACAGCGCCTTCCACGGTCGCACTGTTGGGGTTGGCGATGTCGAGTTGTTTGGCGTCGCAGGCAACGAACGACGCAATGGCGGCGGCGGCTGCGAGCCCGCGCGCGACTGAGGTATAAGTCATCTTCATCGCTCAGTACCCCAGGTCGATGCTGAAGTTGAACTGGCGATTGCTCGGATATGGCGCAAGGTCGATAAAGCGGTTGAAGTTTGAGTTACCGAAATTGCTGAACTCTGGGTCGAAGCTCCAATAGTCCGTCTTGATCCAGAGGTTGCGGCCCTGCACGGAAACGCGCATGTCGCGCGCGCGCAGCTTTTCCGCCCACTTGGCCGGAGCCTGGAAGGAGACGTTGACTTCGCGCAGCTTGAGGAACGTTCCGTTGTCGATGTACGTCGCGATGTTACCAGCCGAGAACGTGGCGTAGCGGAAGTCGCCGAGCGTCTGTCCGGCAACTGGCGACGGATCATCGTAGTCGCGTGAGTTGCCGCCCTCGTCCCACAGGTTCTTCGTCATGGTCGAGGTGTATCCGCCAACGCGCCAGTCGAGGAGCGTGGTGAACGAGAACGACTTGTAGCGGATGGAATTGAGGAAGGACGTCTGCCCGCGTGGATTCGCATCAGCGACAATCGAGTCACGCACCGTGCTCCCCGCGACCGCCGCATCGCCTGGATAGATGCGATGACACGCCTGACCATCCGCGCCCGTCTTGTTCGAGACCACGCCCGCAGCGTCCGTGGTGTTGATGCAGCTGAAGGGAATATTCCCCCAGATTTCGGTTGGGTGCGTGCCAAGGGCGATGCGATTGCGTCCGTACGCGCTGCCGAATGACCCGGCGACAGCGAAGGCCGGGACGAGGAGCTCGTCCACGGTCTGTGAGTTGTGCTGATACGTCGTGCGGAGCGTCCACTCGAGGTTCTTGGTGCTGATGGGGACCAAGCTGAGTCCCGCTTCGAAACCTCTCGTCGACATCACGCCGCCATTGATGGTCTGGCTCAGCAGGCCAGAGCTCTGCGGCAGCGGGAAGGTGACGAGCAGGTCGGAGATCTTGCGGCGGTAGACGCTTACTTCCGTCGAGACGCGACCCTTGAACATGGCCGCATCCACGCCGTATTCCTGCTCATTCATGACCTCGGGGCGAATGTCCGGATTGCCGAGGGTCGTCGAGGCCACGAGTGAGCCCTGTCCGCCAATGACGCCGCCGCTGGAAATCGTCACGTCACGATTGCCATAGTTGGGGCGGTTGCCCGACTTGCCGTACGAGGCGCGGAACTTCGCTTCGTCGACGATGGACGTGATGCGGCTGAACGGCTCGACGAAACGATAGCTCGCCGAGTACTTCGGAAACGCGTAGTACTTTTCGCGGTCGCCGTTCGCTGTTCCACGGTCGGCGCGGACGCCGTACGTAAGGGCGAGCTTTTCGTCGAAGGCGATGATCTGCTCGTTGAAATAGCGCGACTGGTCGCGGAATTCCGTGATGTTGTTCGCCGTCGCGATGTCCGAACCACCGGTTGCCGTACGACGCGTGGGGGTGAGGCCGCGCTGGCGGATCTGGTACTGGTTGAGGAGCGACGTTTCAATCGTTCCGCCGAACGAGCTCTGCGCAGAATTGAGGAAGCGCCAGCCCGGCGTGTACGTCCAGACGCCGTTGATACTCTGGTTGATCAGGCGGCTGTCTGCCGTGAGGATCTGTGACGTGCCCAGGAAACCGTCTGCCGACTCGAACTGGAGGAAGTTGGGCGAGTACTGGTTGCCTTCGATCTGGTAGCGATCGACACCACCAATGTAGGACAGCTGGATGTTGTTCTTGACGCCGCTGAGCAAGGCATAGGAAACGCGCACGTTGCCGGTCTGGCGCCAGGTGTCTTCGTTGTTCGTGATGTTGGGCAGGACGTCGAACGGATTGGAGGCGGCATTGCCACCACCGTTCATGAACATCTTGACCAGCCGGCCCGTGCCCGCGTCGATCTGGCGCAGGTCGTAGATGGCGGGCTCGTATCCGAACGCATACATCGGGCTGATGCCCGAGTTGTCGTTGTTGCCGACGCCGTTCTGGATGAAACTGTGCGTCACGTCAACGCCACCGCTGACCGTGAGCTTCTCGCCGATGGTCTGGTCGAGATTGAGGCGGCCAGACGTACGACGCGCGCCACTGTTGATCTGCACGCCGGGATTCTGCTTGTCGTTCAACGAACCATAGAACCGCGTGCTGCCGGAGCCGCCCGAGGTGTTGACGATGGTTTCGTATGACGGCGTGTTGTTGCCGTACAGTTGCTCCTGCCAATCGAACTTGGGGCAGGCGGGCTTGCAGTTGGCCACCGCGACGGAATCGGCCTGTGGCGAGGAACCAAGCCACGGCTTGACTTCCGCGTAGCTATCAAAAGTGCGGCTGCCGAGCAGGCGAGTGGCCTGCTGCGAGCCAACGCGCTGCGTGACGTTGAAGCGAGTCGTGCCCGCCTTGCCCTTCTTCGTCGTGATCACGACGACACCGTTCGTGGCGCGCGACCCGTAGATTGCGGTTGCGGCCGCGGACTTGAGGACTTCGATGTTCTCGATGTCGTTCGGATTAATGTCGGCGAGGCGATTGACTGTTTGATCCTGCGTGGACGACGTGGAACCGCTCGAGCGCGAGATCGCGGCGAGACCGCCGGGGATCGACGCATTGGAGACGATGATACCGTCGATCACGTAGAGCGGATCGCCCTGGCCGAGGATCGAGGTGGCGCCGCGGATCTGCACCTGCATACCACCGCCGGGGACGCCGCTGTTCTCGAAGATCGTTGCACCAACGACCTTGCCGGCGAGGTTGCCCTCGAGCGACTTGGCGGGCGCCGTCATCAATTCTTCTGCGGTGACGGACGCGATGGCTGTGGACGCGTTGCGCTTGTCGACCGTCGTGGCCTGACCGGTGACCGTCACGCCCTCGAGCTGGAGCACGTCCTTGTCGAGTGCGAAGTCCGCGGTCGTGGCCGATGCGCTGACCGTCGCGGTGGCGCGCTTGAACCCGATGGCGCGCACAAGCACGGTTGCGCCGGCGGTGGGAATCTTCAGCCGGTATTCGCCACGCTCATTCGTGCGCACGCCGACCTGGGCGCCAAGCAGACCGACCGTGGCCTCAGTGATTGGACCGCCTGATCCTGCTTGAGTGACTTTTCCGGTGATCTCGCGTGTTTGTGCCGCAAGCAGCGCGGGCACGGACATGATCAACGCGAGCGACAACATTATTCGACGACGCACCTTGAAACCTCGTGGGGGGAGGAGGAGGTAGTAGCGCTTACGTCTCAACTGCGGCGCAGGGGAGGGAACAGCTAGCAACACAGACCGCGTGAGACGGGTGGGCGTCACTCGGAAGCCGTGTTCTTGTGACGACAATGTTGCAGCCGGTTTCTGGATTCGGCAATGCGACTGAATTTGTTTCTTCGTCGTACGATTCAGCGCGTCCACACCGCAATCAGTCCGCACATCTTTCCGTTGCCAGTTCCGGTGTACTGCAATGGAATCGTGGCGGCACCGGCGAACACTTCGACGCCGTAGATCTCACTGGGCGACGGAAGCTGCCGGAGGTCGTGCGAGGGCTGAATGAGCCCGTTGACCATGACGGTCAGCAAGCATGCCGAAGGGTTCATGCCGGAGAGGAACGATCGCGTCGACGCGGCGACCATGATGCCGTCCATTTCCCTGACTTCAATGGATACCACGCCTTGCAGCATTTGGAAAATGTCGATCGGATTGCGCTTCTCGATGTCTTCACGCGTGATAGACGCCGCAGTCAGGTGATTCTGCCGTCGAATCTCGAACTCGTCGTGGCGATTCATCCCTGAGAACACCCGATCGCCAACCACGCGCATGGTGTCGAGCATCGGCGCCGCGATGGCGCTCAGCACGATCGGCATCGTATTTCGACCCGCTGCGACGGTCGCGGCGACTTCACCGGGCATATAGCCGACGTGTCGCGCGCGAACAGCAATCGCTCCGGTCATCACTTCAGGCAGCAACGCTCGGCCACTTGGCCCGGTGACGAGGGCTCGCGCACCGCCGCCATGAAACACCTCGAGCGCGGTGCCGGGGAGTGGTTTGCCGAGTGTGTCCACGACGGCGAACTCTACAAGCGCGGTCGCGCGAATGGATTGCCCCGTTGCCACCGCGATCTCTCGTGCGGCGGCAGATTGCCGATGTACCACGAGATCCACCGACGCGAACATCGCGTCTTCCAAACGCGCATCGCGGGAATCCGTTCCTGAGTCAGTAGCCACGCGTACGGATAGCGCCTGCTGGCGCGGCACTCCACAGATGCGCCATACGCCGTTGGCGTCGCTAAGCGCACCGAGCATTTGCTGGGTATAGGCAAGCTTGTCGGCGGCAGCGGTGCCGACAATCGAAAAACTTCCCTGCCACCCGACAGTGACCGCCGCATTCGGTACGATCCTGGCGCGCTCATCCTTCACACTTCCAAAGAGCATGCCTTCGCCATTTCGCACGGAGTCGCGCGGGCACACTTGCGCGACGACGTCAGTGGCGGTCGGGAGCACCAATGAATCCACTCGCGCGTCGGCACGCGTCTCCACATCGGCCTCGACCGGCCGCGCGCCAAGCGAACGCATGAGTGGTGTCTGCACACGCGCGTGGTATCGGCCTGGGAGCACCGGCGCCAACGCGATGAGCCCAGAGGCGTCGGCAGTCGCGGCGTAGTCGGTTGCATCCAGCTCGAGCGTGGCATTGGCGGCGCTCACCAGCGGATCGCGCGAGACGACCTGGAGTGTGAGTCCCGCGCCGACGGCTTTATAGAGGACCGTATCGCGCCGCATCGCGCGAATGACTTCGCCGCCAGTGACCTGGACGGCGCGCAGCGCGAGTCTGGTCGACGCCGCGATAATACGCCGGTTGCCGCCTTCGCTCACGCGGTCGCGTGTCACGAGGCGCGGCATTCTCACACTCCATCGGCTCACGAGCCAATTGCCGTCCGACAATCGCAGGAATTCAACGCGGCCGCCTGGTTTGGCCGTTGCGACGACGTCCGGAAGGTTCGTATAGCGATACTCGAGATATCGCAATTCCGCCGTGCCGCGGTCGAGCCACAGCGTGCCTTCGATGTCATGGCTGTCGCGGCGATCGCGCGATGGAGTGAACGCGACACCAATGAGATTCGCGTCTCCCGCCGC
>JBDTMO010000103.1:0-11552 GCA_039934235.1 bacterium
AGCAGCAGTGCTCTTCGCGAACTTCGGCGCGATCCTCGAGAATCGCATTGCGTTCGGTCCCGATATCCACGTGGACGACGGGATGCTCGACTGCTGCATCTTCTCGCCGTCGAACCTCTGGGATGCGCTGCGCATCATGTGGCGCGTGACGCGCCGAGACTTCCGGCCGGACCGCGCGTTACTATATAAGAAGGGCACGCGGTTTCGCATCGAGACCGAACCGGTATTGCCGCTGCAGGCAGACGGGGAGCTCCTCGGCGTCACGCCCGCCGAGCTCACGGTCGAACCGCTGGCCGCACACCTGCTTGTTCCAGGGCGCTAAGGCCTGGATGGATCTGCCGCTACTGCGCCGATGAGAAACGACCGGCAACCGATCGACGTCAACACTCCCCCCGAAGGCGGAAGCTTCGCTGCAGCGTTGGCTGGAGGCGTGCCGCTCGAAGCCGTGCAGCTCCTGCAGCAAGAGCGCGATCATCTCCTGCTACTGCACGAAGCATTGGGCGACGTGGAACGTGCACCCACGATGGACGCAAAACTGCGCGTGTTCGTCGAAGCCATTCGCCGAGTGGGATTTGGCCGCGTCACGATCACGCTGCGCGATGCGGAGCTCAACGCCACGATCATCGTCACGGCAGGGCTATCGGCTGAAGACGATGCGGCGTTGCGGCGCGCGCCGTTGCCAGGCGAGGTATGGAAGCGCCGCTTGGCATCAGTCGAGCGCTTCAGGATCAGCAACTCCTATTATCTCGACGGCCGCGATCCCTGGGTGATCGCCGAGTTCGCCGGCGGGTTGACGAGTACGCTCGAACCGTCGGACGATCCGGACTGGTCGCCGCGCGACACGCTGCTCGTCCCGTTGCGCGCCGTGAGCGGGACGCTCATGGCCACGCTCGTCCTCGATGATCCTGCCGATCGTCGCCGTCCATCGCTGACGCGCATTCGCACCGTGGAGCTGTTCGCGCAACAAGTAGCCGGGATGCTCGAGCACGCGTCGTTGATGGAGATTTCGGAGCGTCGTGCCCGTCGCCTGCAGAGCCTGCACGATGTTGGTTTGCTCGTGGCGCGTTCCCTCGATGAGCCAACCATTCTTCGGTCGCTCGCCGCGCAGATCGAATCGGTGGTACCGGTAGACACGGTCGTCCTCATGACCGCCGACGACGCCGGGACAACCTGGCCTCGCGTCCTCCGTCGCCATGGTGAGGAGCTCGACGAGATCTATACTCCCGCTTCACTTCGCGCGCTGGCGCGTCAGGCCGCAGCCACGCAGCGGCCGGCACGCGAAGGAACGGGGCTCGCGGTTCCGTCCGTTCTTGGTCCAACGACAGTTGGACTCATCGTCGTGAACGGAGCGAATGACGTGCCCCTCGCTGCAGCGGATGCTGATTTGTTGATGACCATTGGCGCGCAGGCCGCCGCCGCCATCAGCAACGCGCGACTGTACACGGAAAGTCTGCGCCAACGCAGGCAGACCGAAGCACTCGCCGACGTGGTGCGCGCGGTTGGCGAATCATTGCGCATGGATCGTGTGATGCCGCTCATCCTCCGTCATGCGACGGCGCTGCTGCGAACAGACGGCGCGACGATCGCGCTCTTACGCGGCGATTTTCTGGAAATTACGGCTGGCGTGGGCGTGGGGAAGCCGCTCGTCGGCAGCCGGATGCCGCTGCACGGCAGCATGAGCGGCCGCGCCGTGCGTTCAGCATCGAGCATCATTCGGGACGACGTGCATGACGATCCCGACATGTTCCTGGGGACAGCGGCGGCGTCACAGATTCGCAATACGATCATTGTGCCGTTGCTCTCCGTGCAGGGGCCGGTGGGGGCGCTCTCCGTGTTCAACCGCGACGCACCCTTCACGGATGACGACGCAGAGTTCCTCCAGCGGCTTGCCGATCAGGTGTCGGTTGCTGTCGTGAATGCGCGGTTGTTCGAGGAGGTTGCTGAAGCGACGCGAGAGTGGGCCGTCGCATTCGATTCCATCGGCAGCGGCATGGTGCTGCTCGACCGACGCGGACGAATCCAGCGCACCAACGCGCAAGCACGCGTGTTGATGAACGTTGATTCCGAGGAGGCGCTCCTCGGGCGTGATTTCCACGCCGCGCTATTCGGCGACGACGCCCCCTGCGCGCAATGCGTTCATCTTGCCGCGATCGCGCAAGGCACCGTGCAACGCGGCGCACATCACGATCGCGCGCGCAGCCGGGTGTTCAACCTGACGGCGGCGCCGCATCCACTGGGCGGGGCGGTCGTGACATTCGACGACGTGACGGAGCACCGCTCACTCGAAGAGCGGCATCGCCTCGTGGTGGAAACGTCGCGCGACGCAATCGTCATCACGGACCGCGAACGCAAGATCACCTTCGCGAATCCGGCCGCACGCGAACTGCTGAACCGCGGCTCGGAAATCATCGGCATGCCGACCGCGAATGCGGTGCCAGAGGATCAACGCGCCGATGTTCGCGAGCACGAAGCGTTGGCGTTCGCCGGCGAGCCACAGAACTACGAGGGCGTCGTCGTCCGCCACGATGGCGAGCGGCGCATCGTCGCGATTGCAACCGCGCCACTCCGCGAGTTGGACCAGGTCACGGGAATCGTTGCATCGCTTCACGACATTACGGATGAGCGTCGCGCGCGCGACGCCGTGGCGCAGTCCGAGAGCCGTTACAGGAACCTGTTTGACTCAGCCACTGATGCGATCTACACCCTCGACGTCCACGGTTCGTTCACCTCTGCCAACCAGGCGACGTACGAACTGACCGGCCGTGAGCGGGACTCGCTGCTTGGTCACGCCTCGCGTTCCGTAATCGATGATGAGGATGTCGCCGTGATGCGCGAGCAGTTCCGGGCGGCGCTCGACGGCAATGCCGTTCGCTTCGAGTGCCGCATTCGCCGCCCCGACGGCGAACGACGAATGGTTTCAGTCACCAACACGCCGATCAGGCACGACGACACCATCATTGGTGTGTTGGGCGTGGCGCGCGACGTCACGGAAACGCGCGCGCGCGCCGCCGCGCTCGAACGTTCGGAGGCGCGCTACACGCGACTCGTGGAATCGGCGACCGACGCAATCTTCACCGTCGACGAAACAGGGCACTTCACAGCCGTGAATCGCTCGCTGGAGCAAGCGGTCGGCCGCGAGCGTGATTCGCTCATCGGTGCACGCTTCGCTGAAATCGTCGACCAGGCGGATCTCGCCGCTGCGGAGCGCCTGCTGCGCGAAACGCTTGACGGAGAGCGGTCACGCGGTGCCGTGCGGTACCGCGGCGTCGATGGCTCTGTGCGACAAGGTTCGGTGATTACGTCCCCCATCCTCGAGGGAGAGCGGATCGTCGGCGCGCTCGGCATCCTCCGCGACGTCACCGACGAACGGCGTCTCGCTGAACAACTCCTGCAGCAGGAGAAACTGGTGGCGGTTGGACAGCTCGTCAGCGGCGTCGCGCATGAATTGAACAATCCGCTCGCTGGCGTGTTGGCATTTGCGCAACTGCTCCTGGCGTCGCCGGTGCCGCTCGACGATGAACCGCGGCAGGCGGTGGAAACAATTCACCGCGAGGCAAAGCGCGCCGCCAAGATTGTGTCGAGCCTGCTCACGTTCGCTCGGCAGCAGCCGGCCGAGCGTGTGGCGGCAAGACTCAACGACATCATTACCGACACATTGGAACTCCGCCGCTACGACCTGCGGACTGCCGGCATCGACATTACGCTCGACCTGGATCCGGAGCTTCCGCCGACGTGGGCTGATCCGTTCCAGCTTCAGCAGGTCGTACTCAACCTGCTTGTGAACGCGGAGCAGGCACTCGGCGACATGGACATCGATCGCAAGATCGGCATTCGCACCGCGCGCGAAGGCGGCGGGTCGCAAATCGTCCTCGCCATTTCTGATAATGGACCCGGCATCGCGCGCGATCAGGTGGACCGCATCTTCAATCCATTTTACACGACGAAGCCAGTCGGCCAGGGTACCGGGCTCGGCCTCTCGATTTCGGACGGAATCATCCACGAACATGGCGGTCGAATTCGCGTGGATACCTCGCCGGGCGCTGGCGCGACGTTCACGGTCGAGATTCCATATGTCGTTCCTCCCAATGCAGTCGGCGCCGACGAATTGCCGCACGCCGAGGAGACTGATGGAGGGCGACGCATGCTGGTGGTGGACGACGAACCCGCCATGCGTGCTGCGGTCGCGCGGTTCCTGCGCTCACTCGGTCACAGGGTCCAGGTGGCCGCCAACGGCGCGGAGGCACGCGCGCTTCTGGCGACAAGCGAGTATGATGTGGTGCTCCTCGATCTAAGAATGCCCGACCTGGGTGGGGAAACGCTGTACCGCGAGCTCTCGCAGCATGATCCGAAACACGCCCGTAGAGTGGTGTTTGTCACAGGTGACCTGCAGAGTTCTACGGCAAAGCGCTTTCTCCTCGAAGCGGGACGTCCGGTAATTGGAAAACCCTTTCAGTTGGACGACCTCGCAGCCATACTCGCAAGTGTGACGAACTGATGGCGAAAATCCTCATCGTTGACGACGAACCGGAAATCCGTTCCGCACTCGGCCGCTTCTTTGCGCGGTCCGGGCATGACGTGTTGCGCGCTGCGACCGGTGAGGAGGCGGTGATGCTCGTGCAGACGGAGCGTCCGTCCGTGGTGCTGCTCGATCTCTTTCTTCCAGACATCTCCGGGTTTGAGGTGTTGGAGCGTACGCGCGAGGAGCGTCCCGTGATCATCATGATCACCGGGCACGGCGACATTCCCGCGGCCGTGCACGCGATGCAGGCTGGCGCGGAAGGATTTCTTACGAAGCCCGTGGAACTCATGCATCTCGGCGCCGTCGTCGATCGCGCGCTCGAGAAAGCGCAGCTGCGTGAATTGGGACGAGGTGCGCTGGCTCGGACGGCTCGCACTGCCGCGGATATGCTGCTCGGGTCGTCGGCACCGATGCGCGATCTCGCGCAACAGATCGAGCTGCTTGCGCGCAGTGAGCGCACGGTGGCGTTGCTCGTCGGTGAACATGGAGTGGGCAAGGCGCGCGTTGCGCGCGCGATCCACGCATTGAGTCCGCGCGCGGGACGTCCATTCCATGAATTGGACTGCGGTCTTCGCCCGGTCGATTTGCTCGACACGGAATTGTTCGGAGTTGAGACGGGGCAGGGCGGCCCGCTTCCCGGTTTGTTCGAAGCCGCGGAAGGTGGAACACTCTTTCTCGACGAGATTTCCGAGTTGCCACCCGCGCTGCAGCCAACGCTGCTCCGTGCACTCGAGTTGCGACGCGTGCGTCGCACAGCGGGCACTCGAGAAGTGCCGGTCGATGTGCGTCTCATCGCCGCGACGGTGCGCGACCTGGCCACTGAAGTCACCGAGCAGCGCTTTCGCGAGGACCTCTACTATCGGCTTGGTGTCATGCCGTTGCATCTCCCGCCGCTTCGCGCACGCGCGCCGGAAGACCTGCGCGAAACCGTCGTGGCACTCGTCGCCGAGTTGCGGCGCGGCCTCTCCGACTCGCCCAGCGAGGTGAGCGAGGAGGCGTTCGCGGCGATCGGCAGGTATCCGTGGCCCGGCAACATTCGCGAATTGCGCAACGTGCTGGAGCGCGCATTGATCCTCGCACATGGCCGAAGCGTGATCAATATTTCCGACCTTCCGACGGAAGTGCGCGGCAGCGATGCTCCGCCGCCGCACGTCTCACGGTCGCTGGCGGACGTGGAGCGAAGCCATATTTCACTCACGCTTCGCGCGCATGCCGGCAATCGCACGCGAGCGGCGCGAGAGCTTGGCATCTCGCGCGCGACGCTCATCAAGAAAATCCGTGAGTTCGGCCTTGGCGATCGGCCAAGTGGTGCGCACCACGCGCGAGAGGAGGAAGCATGACGGACTTGCACGAACATGACGCGATGATTTGCCGCGCGTGCGGTAATGAGGAGCGCGCGTCCGAAGGCTATCCCTGCGAAAAATGCGGCACGTTCATCTGCGTGATCTGCAACATGCGCGGCGTGGTCAAGTGCCGCGCGTGCGTCGGCGCCGAACTACCTATGCCGAAATGGCTCGTCTAGTCGCGCAGGGCGAAGTGCGGGCTCACGCACGGGGAGAGATCGTCCAGGAATGACGGACCCGTCACTCCGCGTCGCCGTGAGTTCACCGATTGCAGCGTTGTTCGCTGAGCCACGCGTCGCCAGTGCCCCAATTTCGCAGCTGCTGGCCGGCCGCGTCGCGGAGGTGCTCGAAGAACGCGACGATTGGTCTCGCGTGCGCGGGCCCGACGAGTATGAAGGATGGATCCATCGCGGTTACATCAGGCCTGTTGCCGACGATGAAGATGCGCAAGGCGCGCATGCGGGTCGCATCTCGCTCGGTTGTGTGACCACGACTCCGTCTGGCGCGCGACGACTGATGCCACTCGGCGCGTTTCTGACGCCGGCCGAATGCCTCGAGTCGGGCGACGTGATTGCTGCGTCTGAAAAGAGCGAGCGCTTTCCCACAGAGGCATACGCCATCACGCGAAGTGCGCATCGCTTCTTCGAAGGAACGAGCTACGTGTGGGGCGGTGTCACACCGTGGGGCTGTGACTGCTCTGGCCTGGTGCAAAGCGTGTTTTGGCTCCACGGCATACAGCTTCACCGCGACGCATGGCAGCAATCACTGCAAGGCGCGCCTGGTGACGCCGATCTGCTGAATGCGCGCGCCGGCGACTTGTTGTTTTTCTCGGACCGCGTGGATCAACACGTCACGCATGTCGCCATCTCATTGGGCAACTGCGGTCTCGTGCATCTCGCGCTTGGTCGCGGTGGGTATGCCGTGGAGCGGATGGATGACGCACGCGACCCGTACGTGCGCAAGCTCATCGAACGATTCGTCGTCGCTCGGCGTCTCCTGGCGCTTTAGCGGAACGCGCTTAGCTCATCAACACGGGCGTACGTGGAATTGGCGCCGCTGCGGACGGGCGCACTTGCACGGGCACCTCGGCGTGGATCGTTCCATCGAGTCCCACGCGCATCAGGTAACGCCCCGCAACGTCCAGCGGCAAGTCGAGTTGCGCGATGAGCGGAAAGTCCATCTCGAGCACACCCGCAGGCGGCGACACCACGCCGAGCTCACCGTCGCTGCTCCACAACTCCGCACCGCTCGGGCTCATCCACTGCAAGGTGACGCGATGTGGTCCCGCGTCAGACGGAGATCCCTTCAAGTGCACCACCAGCGTCGCGCGTGGATGCAGCGACGGCAACGTACTGACCTGCAGCGCGTCGAACACGCCAAGGATGTTGAGTTTTCCTTCCTGCGACACGTTCGCCGCGTCGGCGAACAAAGCGAAAGTCATATGCATCGTGAATAGTAGAAGCGGGCGCCGCGGTTTGAAACACCCCGGCAGTCGTCTAGCTTTAGGCCATGGCCTCAACCGCGTATTCCACGTCACACTCCGATCGGACCGAGAGCGTCCCGTCAGGCCTGTCCGTCACCGACTTCCTGCTGCTCTGCATGGCCCTCGTCTGGGGCCTGAATTTCATCGTCGTAAAGTTCGCCACGGGCGTATTCGCGCCACTCGCATTCAACAGCGCGCGCATTCTGCTCGCGGTCTCCGTGCTGTGGACCATCTTCATCGTCCGTCGCCAGTCGCTCCCCGGACGCCGCGAGATCCTCCTCATGCTCGCACTGGGCATGCTCGGCAATGGTCTCTACCAGATTCTCTGGGTAGAAGGCATGGCGCGCACGCGAGCCAGCGACGCGGCGTTGCTCGTGGCGGCATCACCCGCGTTCATCGAGATCATTGGGTGGGTGCGCGGACATGAGCGCGCCGGACTACGGGGCATGGGCGGGATCGCGCTATCGCTGCTCGGCATCGGGCTCGTCGTAACAGGAGCATCGCACGGAACAACGGGGCACTCGACGTTCCTCGGGAATGGGCTCATCCTCGGCTCAGTGTTGTGCTGGGCGTTCTACTCCGTGTTTCTCAAGCCGCTCACGGAACGCGTCGATGGATTGACACTGTCCGCCGTGACGATGACCGGAGGCCTCATACCCATGCTCATCGCCGCAACGCCGTCGTTGCTTGCGACACAGTGGGGCGCGGTGCCGAGAATGGGTTGGGCGGCGGTTGCGTACAGCGGATTGATGGCGCTCGTCGTCGCGTACCTGTTCTGGTATCGCGGCGTTCGCGTGCTCGGACCGACGCGCGCGTCGATGTACTCCAACCTTCAGCCATTGGTCGCGATGATCGCGGGCTGGGCACTGCTCGGTGAAACGCCCCGCGCCATGCAACTCATGGGCGCATTGTGCATCATCGGCGGACTTCTGTTAACGCGGCTTCCTGCCGACCAGGCAATTGTGGCGCACGAATGAAAGTTGTCCTGTTCGATATCGACGGCACGCTCCTTTGGACGGACGGTGCTGGGCGGCGCGCTGTGCATCAGGCGCTCGAGGACGTGTTTGGTGCGTTGCCGCCTGACGATCATGAGTTCGACGGCAAGACGGACCCGCAGATCGTCCGCGAGTTGATGCGGCTGTCTGGTATTGCCGACGATGCAATCGACGCGAATCTCCCCGAGGCGCTACGCCGCTACGTTGAGCTGCTGCACGTCGAGCTCGGGAGCGACAATCACACCGACAAGACATATCCCGGCATCGCGCCGCTACTCGATGCGCTCGAAGCGCGTAGCGACGTGCTACTCGGCCTGCTGACGGGCAATGTCCATGATGGTGCGTTTGCCAAGCTCGCCGCCGTTGGTCTCGATGGCAAACGCTTCAAGGTTGGCGCGTTCGGCTCCGATCACGCGCTGCGCGCGGAACTGCCGGCAATCGCGCGCGCGCGCGCCGAAGCATTGCTCGGGCACGCCGTGTCAGGCGGCGATGTGGTCGTCATCGGCGACACGCCATCCGACATGCGCTGCGGTAACGGAATCGGCGCGCGGGCTATTGGAGTTGCAACTGGCCGCTATTCCGTGGCCGCCCTTGGCGGGTGCAATCCGGCGGCCGTCTTTGACAACCTGTCAGACACCGCGGCCGTCATGCGCGCGATTCTCGGAGAGTAGGCGATGCTCGAGGTTGAGCTCAAGAGCGTGGTCGATGACATCGCGCGACGACGTGCCGCGGTGGAAGCAGCCGGTGCGGTGTTGGTGTTCGACGGCCGGCTGGAAGATCGCCGTTACGATACGCCGGATCGTGCACTCACCACACGCGACAACGTCCTTCGTGTTCGCGTTTACCGCGATGCCCACGGAGAGCGCGCCGAGCTCGATTTCAAGGGCCCGACGCAGTTGGACACGAGCTACAAGGTGCGCGAAGAGTTGGAGGCGCGAGTCACGAATGCTGATGCGCTCGTCGCCATACTCGAGCGACTCGGTTACATCGTCACCATCGCCATCGATCGCGAAATACTTCAGTACGACCTCGATGGCGCGATGATCCGCTTCGAGAAATATCCGCGAATGGATGTTCTCGTCGAAGTCGAGGGACAGCCCGACAAGATCGAGCGCGCGATCGAGGTGCTCGGCCTGCCGCGCAACGGATTTCTCACCGATCGCCTGCCGGCGTTCGCGCAGCGGTTCGAGGAGCGGACGGGAACGCCGGCCGCTGTTTCTTATGCGGCGCTCGCCGGCACCGAGCACTACGACGTGTCCAATGCCTGACGCGCCGCAGTTGCCCGAGCTTGCGCGATCGCTTCGGTCGCTCGGCGACCAGCGCGACGCGGCCGCCGAGGCTGCACATTCGGCGATCTTCGTCCCGTTGCTCGACGCGCGCGCGCGCGCTTCCGGCAAGTCCATGAACGTCATGCTCGCGGCACTGCGCGGCGACGCCGTTTCTGCGCGCATCGAAGCGAAGGCGGTCGAGGCAGCGGTGCAGGGTGTCGAGCACCCGGCGCGCCGGCGCGCACTCAGTGCGCAAACGACCGAGTTGTTGGAACCACTTCGCGCCGCGTTTCTGGCGCTCGACGCACTTGCTCCCGCCGCACGTGATGACGCTGCCGAATGGGACGCGTGGGTTGCTCAACTGCGCCGCGTGTTCACGAGTGCTGACGTGGCGTGTAACGCGCTGGCGCGGCTGCTCGCGGATCGTGCGATCGGCGCTGCCCCTCGCTGGTTCGAGCGCTCGTCACGATGATCGTCGGTGTCGGCATCGACATGGTCGAGGTCGAGCGCATGCGGACCCTGCTCGAAAGGAAGGGTGAGCGTGCTCTGAAGCGCCTCTTCACGTCCGGTGAACTTGCGTACGCACGCACGCATCCAGAGCCCGAGCGTCAACTCGCCGCGCGCGTCGCCGCGAAGGAGGCAACGTACAAGGCGCTCTCCGGCAACGACCTCGCCAAGGCAATCGGGTGGCGAGAACTGGAGGTCGTGTCGCTGCGTGGCCAGGCGCCAGTTCTGGTCCTGCACGGTCGAGCGCAGACGCGCGCAAATGAGCTTGGCGTCGACCGCGTGCATCTTTCCATTACGCACACGGAGCACATGGCGGCGGCGTATGTCATCGCTGAGCGCATGGATTGATCGAGGTGCCGGGACGTATCGGGCGGTCGACGCAACACTCTGTCATCCCGCAGGAGCGAGCGCAGCGAGCGAGTGTCGGGATCTACCCGATGATCCCTCGAAGCAGGCCGAGGTCGGACACCAAGTAGATCCCGACATTCGCTCCGCTCATGCGGGATGACAGCTTACCGGTTGAACTCAACGCCGTGCCCTAGACCTCGCTCTGCAATCCCGATATATTTTCTCGGCAATGAGAATAACGACCCTTCTCAACCGTTTTCCGCTGATTGCAGCGCTGTGCGCTGCCATGCCCGTCGCCGCGCAGGAGCATCCCGCGCGGCGCGTGGCCAATATCGTCAGCGTTGCGGTCGAGGAGTACGGCAAGGCGGTTGACGCGCAAGGCCGGCTCATCAGCGCGCAGGAATATCAGGAGGCCAACGATTTCCTCGCTGACGCCCGTAAGGCCGCGGAGCGCCTGTCGGGAGACAACGCGGTGGCTGCGCGTGCCCTGCTCGATTCGGTCGCCGCCGCTGTTCTTGCGAAGCGTCCGCCCGCCGCCCTCGACTCGCTCGAACAGCGCTTTGCCGCGTTACTCGGTAGCGAAGCAAAGCTGGAACTGCCCAACCAGCCGCTCGACCTCGCTCAAGGCAGGGAGATCTACCAGAAAACCTGCGCGAGCTGTCACGGAACGGCCGGGCTTGGTGATGGAGTTGCCGGCGCGAAGATGACTCCCCATCCGCCCGCGATCGGAACAACCGTTCAGATGAAGGGCGTGACACCAGCCCTGATGTATCGTGTCCTTTCCGTCGGTATTTCGGGGACGCCGATGGCTGGATTCAGCACCGTGCTTACGTCCACACAGCGCTGGAACGTGGTCGCGTACATCAACGGAATGCGCGCGACGCATGCGCAGCAGCTGGAAGGCGAGGGGCTCTTCACTCAGCGTTGCGCCTCGTGTCACGGTGTCGTTGGGGCGGGTGACGGCGCGCTCGTGCGCTCGTTGACGAAGCTGCCTCCGGAAATTGGCACGGTCGCGTGGCAGTTCGAACGCAGCGACGACCAGATTGCCCTCGTGGTCCACGATGGAATCGCCGGCTCGGCCATGCCTCC
>JBDTMO010000104.1:0-11526 GCA_039934235.1 bacterium
AGTGCTGCTGCAATTCAATCTTACGGCCGTATCGGTGGAAGCACCTCGAACGGTCCGACAGACTTGTCGCAGGCGGCGAGCAATGCGGCCGAGCAGGCGATCAACCTCACATGCCGACTAGAGGTGAAGCGCATGGAACACTCCCGTCGTGAACGTGGTCGACTGCCCGACATTGCGGCCGCTCAGCACGCGCGCCGCACCAAGACGGATCGCAAGGTTCCTCGGTAGCGCGTACATCACACCGCCTTCGACCTTCACGAAATCCATTCTATCCGACACGAAAGGCATGTCCTGCCGACGAATGTCCCCGCCACCGAGTGTGCGCTGTTGCGTCACGGACAGCGGGATCTGCCACCGTGCGCTACGGTAGCCCGTGGTGAACGAACTCTCGACGACGTTGGGCATCGCGACTTCGTCCGTGAGATACAGCTGTCCGTCCGTGTAATAGGAGCTCCGGTTGAGCTTCACGTTGCTGCAAAACGTGTAGGCGGCCGATGCGCTGCTGAACCACGCGGACGTTGGCTCGTAGCTCAGCGTCCCGCGTACCGACGCGCGACCACCGCCCGTGCCAATCGAGAGCGGAAGAAAGTCCGGCGTGTAGTTGCTGACGGGCACCGCGGCGGCTGCGGCGACGAATGCGTTGACTGCGCCATGACCGGCGGATTCGGCGCTGAGGAGCCTGTACTTGGCCGCGAACGTCAGGTCCTGGACGCCGCTCGCGTCGCTGAGGACACCCTGGCTCGCATGGGTCCAGATGTACGGCAGTGTCGCCATCACGCCGAGGCGGTCGGTGATTCCATACGCGCCAACCCACGTGACGCTCTGCGTCGCGACCGATCCGATGTTGCCGTTACGCCGCTTGAGCGTGCCTTCCCAGTATTGATCCCAGCTATCGTGCGCGTAAACGACACCGACGCTCATCGCGCGCTTGGGCAGCATGAATCCATCGGCGGGCCCCTGCGCGACGGCGGAAAGCGAGCTCGTCGCGACGAGGACGAACGTACCAAGTGTTCGAGACAGCATCATTGGCTAAGGCGTGGGCCGTGGGGACAGCGCGTCGCATGGCGGGGGGCAGCGGAACACCGGCATCGGCAGCTCGACAGCGTACGCCAACTTGTGCACTGGACGTCCGTGACGCAACGGTGAATATTTCCGCCTTCCCCTTTCGCTTCGACAGGAGTAACCGGAATTGATGCACGTCGTCGATGTCATGCAGGGCACGCTCCCCGTCCTCATCCTCAAGGCGCTGTCGCTGGAGTCCATGCACGGATGGGGCATCAGCGAGCAGGTCGCACGCCTGTCGGGCGGCGCGTTCCAGGTTGGACAGGGATCGCTCTATCCGGCGCTCCATCGGTTCGAATCCAATGGGTGGGTCCTGTCACACTGGCGGACCACGGAGAACAATCGTCTCGCGCGATACTATCAGCTCACGCCCGTGGGGCGAAAGGCGCTCTCCGATGAAGTGCAGGCGTGGCGCTATTACGCGGACGCCATGCAGCGCGTCGTGGAATCAGACTAGCAGCGGCTACTTCTTCTTCCCCTGCAGCTTCTGCACGGACGCCAGGATCTTCTCTTGATTCTTCACGATCGCAAGCTGGTTCCGGACGATCTTCGCCTGGTTGCCAAGCAATTCTGCAAGCTGCGCCTGATTCTTGATGATCCGATTCTGGTTCGAGATGATCACGCGCTCGTTTGCGATGATCGTCCGTTGATTTCCGAGAGTCGCTTGTGCCATTGACCACCCCTGTGTTTGGAAGTTCGCTCAGTCGACAAAACGTGGTTCCGGTGCAATACCTCGTAGCGCCGGCAGCGCAGCAACGACCTGCTCCCGACTCATGCCCAGCAGCGCGTGCCGCTCGATGAGTACCTCGAGATCAACCGGATAAAGATTCCCGCGTCGAGGATCTGCCAGTCCGGCAATGTTACGCGCATCGATCGCTTGCGCCACCCACGCCGCGTATCGCGCGCGATCCTCGGCGGTGCCAACCTCGCCACGACGCCGCGTGATCCCTCGCAACCGCTGCAAACTCTCACTCGGCAGCGGCTGCAGCACTGGATCACCGACGCCCATGAAACCCTTCCACGCGACCTGCTCGTCCGACGACAGGCGCTGGCTCACTTCCGCGAACGAGACGGTCCCGAAGTAGAGCATCGCATGCGCCGCGAAAAGATCGAAATGCGCCATCGCTTCATACGCGCCGGCGACAATGAGGTCGATCTGGTCTGCCTCCACGCTGAGTGCCGCATCGTACCTCGCGAGTGTGTCGAGCGCTGGCACACGTGTACCCGCAGCCGCCGCTTCGAACGCGAGCGCCAATCGCTCGACAGCACGCAATCCCCACGCGATGCCCGTGGAAAACAATGGATCGACGAATGCATACGCATGCGGCATCATCGCCCACCGGTCACCGGCGGCTCGCGTAAGCCGATGCTGGATGAGCGGCCGGTACGCGATCGGCATCAGCGGCTTCGCTTCGCGGAACGCGGCTGCAAGCGTCGGATATTTGTCGAGCAATGATTGCCACAATCCCGCCGCATCAACGTCGTGGCGTCGGTCGCCCTGTCCAGCGAGCAGGAATCCCGCACTCGTGACTCCATCATCGAAACGAAGGGAATACATCCACCCCTCGTCGATCACGTGATGCACCGCGGCCCAATCATCAGGATATGGGCCGACAGGTAGCCCCTGCACCACGTCCTCCATCAACTGCACGCCGCTGAAATGGCTGAACACGATTGCCGAGCGAGTCTCCGTGCGATCCAGTCCCGAGGGTATGGCGAGCTGGCGCGCGAGAAAACCACCCGGACCCGATGCATCGATGACAAAATTCGCGCGAAGCTCGAACGGCACTCCGTCGTTGGTGCCCGCGAGCCGTACGGTATTCGGCGCGATGTCCGCTGCCGTCACGTCGACGCGATCGCGATAGTCCACTCCAGCCGCAACCGCCGCGCGCACGAAGTGGTGATCGATGTCTGCACGCAGCCAATGCGAATCGGAGACAGCGTCGTTCGGACTGGCCGCGACCAGTAACCGCTCCGAGTCGAGCCCGCGATTCGCGAACGGCTCTCCAGGATGATGCCGGTAGTAGGTAAAGCCACGCTTGAGCCCGCGCTGCAGCTCGGGAAAATGCGCCATCCAACGCCCATGCGTCGCCAACCTGTAGCAGTCCGCCAAACCGTATCGAATACCGATCCGCTCGAGCGACAGGTTTGCCAACGGCGTCGACGACTCACCAATCGCAAAGCGTGGATGCGTGTTTCGTTCGAGCAGCGCCACGTCATAACCAAGCACCGCCAACACGCGAGCCAGTAGCGATCCCGCATAGCCGCTGCCGACTATCACCACTTCGCACGACGACTTCATGCCGCGTCACACACGCTGCACGCGATCCGTAGTTCCGCCTGTCCCGAAACATTCAGTCGACGAAGCCGGTCGATGCGCTCGCCGCGGCACTGATCACACGCGGGAAGCAGCTCGGCATCCCACACATCCGCAGTCACCACCGAATCCGTAAACTGCATGCACCGGTCGAGCGAGTCCTCGAGCTGCACCAACGTTGGCGGCACGAATTGGCCAAGCGCCCGCAGTCGTTCCATCTCTCCATTTCCGCCGCGCACAGGAATGATCGACACAACGGACGCCCCGCGTTCAACCGCATACTGCACGGTGCGCACGGCCCACTCCACGCTTTCGTCCGCCGGCACCATCGGCGCTCCGAGCAGCACGAACACGCGAAGATCGATGCCGTTCTCCAGTAACAAGCTCGCTGCCTGATCGAACCGCGTAAGATCGAGACGCTTGTTGAGATGCTCCATCGCAACCGGGTGGATTGTCTCGAGCCCGACAGCAACTTCGAGACGTCCGGCAATCCGCTGCGCAAACTCGAGCGTCGAGGCACCGATGGTATTTGCATGCGACTCGACGGTCACCGCACGAAACGTCGTCGTGAGCGCGGTGATCCCATGGACATCCTCCACCGGCACCGCGCGACGCTCGAAGAAATTGCTCGCGTTGTAGAGCTTGATCCGATCCGGTATCGGAGCGTCCAGCTCATCGAGCACACTCGCGAGCTGCCTGGTCAACGCACCGGGTGGCGATGGACCATCGATCGTATACCGCCACAAATCACAGAACGAGCACGTGAACGGACACTCGGCGCCTGCAAGAAAAATTGTCAGCGCGCTCTCGATGTTTCCGTTGGGCCGACGCTCACTCTCATGCAGCACGCCATGCGCACGGTGCGGATCAACATGTTCCTTCGGTGGACGAAGACCGCGAATCCGACTATCGGCCGTCTGCGTCGAACTCGTCGAATGAGCTGACGTGTTCACCCTGCTGTTGCATGCTGCGTTTGGAAGTGACTGCGGTAGCGCGCTTCATCTTCGGGGAAAAGGCGATCGGATTCGCCTGCCGCAATCGACCCGTGCTGGAACCGACGCTTGGGAAAGACTGGCATTTCGACGCCCAACACCGCGCGAACACCGCGCGATACGATTTCGCCCTTGAGCGCGTACAATCGCTCATGCGAACCCTGCGTCAGCTCCGCGAACGGAATTGCCTCGGCAACCGCGATGACAGTTGGACGCGTGTATGGGCTGAAGGCCGCGAAATCATATTCGTGCGCGCACGCATAGCTGCGCACGCAGCCGCGACTATAGCCACCGGAATACGTCAATGAGTGCTTGATGGACTCGACTCCCCAACCCTCTTGATAGAGCATGCGGTTGTTGACCACGCTGCGAATCGTTAGCTCGTGATTCTCTTCGATCGGATAGTCCTTGAGGTTCTCGTCGCCACCATCGCCGTCCACGAGAAGGTGCCAATCCGGATAGCGCTCACGGATACCCGCGAGGAGACTGAGGTTCACCGCCGCGCATTCGACGTCGAGCGGCTTGTAGTCCTCGATCACAGTGATGGCGTGCAACGGATCCACCGCGCTCGACGAAACGTCGATGATCTCGCCAAGCATCTCGAGATTGGTGCGACGGAGGAACTCGTGCGCCTGCGCGGCATCATCTCCACCTCCGTCGACAGAAAGGGTGAACGCCTTCAGCCGCGCCGGTGACTGTCCCTCATCGAGCAGCAGTTTGTTGAGGCACAGCAGAATCGCGCCGCTGTCGATGCCACCGGAGAATGGAACGCCGATTGGTGCTGCGGGCGGTTGGGCCGCGAGCCATTTCCGGAGTTCGCCATACACGGCCTCGATGTAGCGACGGCCAATGACGTCGAGATCCGTACCGAGTGTGCCGCGCGGCGGGTCGAAGAAGCGGCGGTGCACGGGATTGGGATCAGGGCATCCCACCAGGCGCAGCGTGGTGATGTGATGCGCCGGCACCATGCGCGTGTAGCTCGGATGGAATTGACCCGTCCACCCGCGCTTCGCCAACTCGTCGGCGATATCGCCGATCCTGTCGGCGACGATCAGCACCGGCCCGTCGGTGGCCTTCGCGAGAAAGTATCGCATTGGGCGGTCGAGGCTTCGCACCAGTACGACACGCTCACCATCCTGCGCAGCAAGCGCAAAGGAACCATCGAGCCCGAGGAGTGCCTCGGTGTCGCCGGCCAGCAACCACCGTGTGGCTTCGGATTGATCGACGGACCAGAGTCGCTGTGACGAGTCCGCAATCAGGTTGACAACGCGTGAGATGGGCAGCTGTTGGGTCATGAAAAAAAATACTACGAGTCCCGTCTCGCGGGGGCCAGTGGGATTACTCGTTGACAGCGCTTTGTCACGCGATGTATGTCTGCGTTGTGCTTCACGCTGCGCGATCCGCACCCAATCCGTGATTGCCGTCGTCCTGAGCGAAGCGAGGGACCTGCACTTCTTCCGCAGATGATGAAGCTCTCACACATGCATTCCTGGAGTCGCGTCGCCGCGAGGATCGCTGGGCGCCGGTGGTTCTCACTGCTCGCCCTGACGTTGACTGCGTGTCGCGGAAAGGATGCGAACTCCTCCGGTGCAGGCCTCTCCGGAGAACGGTTGGCCGAGCGGTACTGCCAGTCCTGCCACATGCTTCCCACGCCGGCGCTCCTCGACAGCGCCACCTGGCAGCGGTTCGTGCTGCCGAGGATGGCTCGGCGACTGGGAATTCGCGGCGTCGGCGCGCTTGCCGATGAAGAGCCTCTCGAACGAGGAAGCGGCGGAGCGCTCGTTCAAGCGGCGGGTGTGTTTCCGGATTCGGCGATCATCACGCGTGCCGAGTGGGATCGTATCGCGGCGTATTTTCTTCATGCAGCGCCTGCGCACCTTCCTGCGCCTGCCATCCCGCCCGTTGCAGTCGGCATCCCGGGCTTTCGGGTTCGCGCGCCCGATTTTCACATTCCGGGCCCCAGCATCACCCTGGTGCACATCGACTCTTCGCAGCGACGGATTTATGTCGGAGACGCGTCCTTCGGGCGAAGCTCACTCAGTATCCTGAATGACACGGGGCACATGGTCAGCAGCTTGCGACTGCGGTCCCCTCTCTCCGGTCTCCGGACGGCTGGAGATACCATGCGAGCCGTCTTCATGGGGCAGCTTAGCCCCTCCGACGCGCCGCGCGGGGCCGTTGCGCTCATCCCGTCCTGGCGCGAAGGACACAATCCGACCGTTGCCTGGGAGGTCGACGACCTTCAGCGCCCGGTGTTCGCGTCGTGGGCCGACCTCAACGGCGACGGTGTCGAAGATGTGCTGGTCAGCGAGTTCGGCAACCTCACAGGACATCTCGCATGGTATGAGCGACTCCCGGATGGTCGAAGCCGCCGCCACCTGCTGACGTCCCAACCCGGAGCCATCACCACGCTCGTGCGCGACATCGACGGCGACGGAAAGCTCGACGTCCTCGCGCTCACCGCTCAGGGCGACGAGGGCATATCGCTCTTTCATGGGCGAGGTGGCGGCAATTTCGACGCGGAGCGGTTGCTGCGCTTTCCGCCGTCGTACGGATCCACATCGATGCAGGTGGTCGACGTGAACGGAGACGGACACCCCGATATCGTCTATACCAATGGCGACGCGGGAGACTATCCGGGTCCCCCCAAGCCCTATCATGGCGTCCGCGTTTTTCTCAACGACGGGCATGGTCGCTACGGCGAGAAGTACTTCTTTCCCATGCCCGGCGCGTACAAGGCGATCGCGCGGGACTTCGATGGCGATGGCGACATCGACATCGCGGCCATCTCCTTTTTTCCGGACTATGCGTCGGGCAAACCGCTGTCCTTCGTCTACCTTGAAAACATTGGCGGCATGCAGTTCAAGGCGTGGACGTTTGCCGATGCAGACAGGGGACGCTGGCTCACGATGGATGCCGGCGACATCCGCGGCGACGGGAGTATCGACATCGTCCTCGGCTCATTCGCGCAAATGGATACGCAGGGCGACCAGAGCGCCAAGGCGCGCTGGCACCAGCCTGGTGCGCCGACAATACTCATCCTCGAAAACATGCACGGTAAGGCAGCGAAGCCGACACCGTGATGATGCCGCACCCATCCATCCACCTCGTACTCATGCGTCAATCCGTTCGCGTTGTTCTTGTTCTGCTCTCCCTGTGCGGCGCGTGTGGCAGAACGGGCGAACGTCCGCTCTTCAAGCTCCTGACACCGGGCCAGACGGGAGTGGACTTCGCGAACACGGTCACCGCCAGTGATTCCGTGAATGTCCAGACCGACGTCTACCTCTACAATGGAGCGGGAGTCGCGGTCGGCGACATCGACAACGATGGACTGCCGGACATCTTCTTCGCCGGCAACATGGTTTCCAGTCGCCTCTACCTGAACAAGGGCCAGATGCGATTCGATGACATCACCGCGAAGGCGCATGTCGGCACGACGCGCTGGGCCACCGGCGTGACGATGGTCGACCTCAACAACGACGGTTACCTCGACATTTATGTCTCGGTGTCCGGACCGCCGTCGTCGGCGCCGGCAGACCGCGCGAACCTGCTCTTCATGAACAATCGGGACAGGACGTTCACGGAATCCGCCGTCGCCTGGGGCGTTGCCGACACGAATTTTACAACCCATGCGGCCTTCCTCGATTACGACGGCGACGGTTGCCTCGATCTCTTCCTCCTGAACAACGCCCCGCAGGACTTTACGCGCGGTGGGTTGACGTCTCACCCATCAGGCCTTCGCGCGGACACGCCCGCCAGCCACAACGTGCTCTACCACAACAACTGCCACGGCGGCTTTACGGACGTCTCGGCGCAGGCCGGTATTCTCGTGGAGGCAGGTTTTGGGCTCGGCGTCGCCGTGGCGGATTTGAACGGTGACGGGCGGCCGGACATCTACGTCTCAAACGATGGAGTGCCTAACGACGTCGTTTACATCAACAATGGCGACGGCACGTTTCGCAACCGGGCGGCGCAGTCCATCAAGCATGGAAGCTTTGCCGGCATGGGTGTCGACATCGGCGACTTCAACAACGACGGGCAGCCGGACATCCTCCAGGTCGACATGCTTCCGGCCACGCTCAGTCGTCGCAAGCAGGTTGGTGGCAACGCGACGTATCGCGGCATGGTTGAATCTCGCTCGCACGGGGTGCGCGACGACTACGACATCAACAGCCTTCAGCTCAACAACGGGATCACCGCCAACGGCGATGTCGTCTTCAGCGAAATCGGACGGATGGCTGGCGTCTCTGCCACCGAGTGGAGTTGGAGCGCACTGTTTGTCGATTTCGACAATGACGGATTGAAGGACATCTTCATCGGCAACGGGTATCCGAAGGCTGTTAACGACCTGGATTACGTTGGGGCCGCCAATGCTGCATACCGCATGCGCGATACGAAGCACGTCCACCAACTCCTCAAGGATGTCTACACGTTCGTGGTTCCGAACTACGTCTTCCGGAACAACGGCGACCTGACCTTCACGGACAAGTCCAAGTCGTGGGGCTTCGATACACCCAGTGTTTCATACGGAGCCGCGTACGCGGATCTCGACAACGACGGCAGGCTCGATCTTGTCGTGAACAACATGAACGCGCCGGCATTCATCTATCAGAATGTCCAGGCTGCCGACGATGTTCATCATTGGCTCAAGATCAAGCTCGTGGGAGACTCCCTCAACACGCACGGTATCGGCGCCACCGTGGCCGTATACACGAGCGGCCGCATGCAGCAGATCTACAACACACCGGTCCATGGCTTCATGTCCAGCATGGAGGGCATTCACTTCGGCCTCGGCAGCGCGCATCGCGTCGATAGCCTGAGAATCACCTGGCCGGATGGGCGTCAGCAGGTGCAGGTGAATCTGGATGCGGATCGGCTCATCGTCGCCAAGCAGTCGGAGGCGAAGCCCCAGATTCCGTCGACAGTTCCCCTGGCGAAAACTGCGTTCTTCGAGCATGTCGCATTGCCGGGATTGGCGTACCTGCATCATGCGCCTGCGCAGGTCGACTATGCCGTACAAACACTTCTGCCCTACATGCCGTCCCGCCAGGGCCCTGCCCTCGCCGTGGCCGACGTGAATGGCGACAGCCTCGAGGATGTGTTCATCGGAGGCGGCGCGGGTACGCCCGGCAAGCTATTTGTCCAGCACAAGGACGGACGGTTCGCCGAACTCGATCAAGGACAGCCGTGGCTGGCCGACTCCGCATACGAAGACTGGGGCGCGCAGTTCTTTGACGCAAACGGCGATGGCCTGCCTGACCTGTATGTAGCAAGTGGTGGATATCAAATCTCGCCGATTTCTCCCTTTCTTCAGGGACGACTGTACATCAACAAGGGGAGCGGCCGTTTTACACGTGCTCCGGCAAACGCACTTCCGCCCATGCTCACGAGCACCGCGGCGGTGCGCGCGGGAGACTTTAGCGGAGATGGCAAGCTTGACCTCTTTGTCGGTGGACGCCTCACACCAAGGAGCTATCCGGCTCCCACGAGAAGCTACCTGCTCCGCAATGATGGTGATCACTTCACCGATGTCACTGAGCAGGTGGCTCCGGAGCTCGCGCACCCGGGCGGAATGGTGACTGATGCCGTGTGGGTCGACTTCGATGGTGACGGGAAGCTCGATCTCATTACGGTCGGCGAATGGATGCCCATCCAGTTTTACCGCAACGACGGGAAGCAACTCCGGAACGTGACCGCGTCCACCGGGCTGCCAGCGTCCCGCGGCTGGTGGAGCAGTCTCGCTGTCGGTGACTTCGACGGCGATGGACGCCCCGACATCGTCGCGGGCAATCTCGGCTTGAACTACAGCTACACCACGTCTCCCTCGAGCAGGTTTGGTGTTTACGGTGCGGACTTTTCAGGGAATCGTGGCAGCGACGTGGTTCTGACGCAGGAAGAAGGCGGAATCGAATACCCCATCTCGGGCCTCGCACCGCTCGGCCATGAGATCTACACACTTGGCCTACGCTTTCCTACGTACGGCGCGTTTGCAAAGGCGTCCATCGCAGAACTGTTCACCCCCGCGCAACTCAAGCAGGGAGTGCACTATCAGGCTGACACGTTCGCGAGCGTGTTTCTCCACAATGACGGCAGCGGGAAGTTCACGCTGTCTCCGCTCCCGAACCTGGCGCAGATTGCGCCGATCAAGGGCATCGTTCCCTTCGACGTCGACGGAGATGGTCACCTTGATCTCATCGTCGCCGGCAATCTGTTCGAGACAGAGCCGAACACACCCAGGGCGGACGCGGGAAATGGGCTCTGGCTCAAGGGTGACGGCAGGGGGCACTTCGCTGCTGTGTCACCTCGTGTAAGCGGCCTTCTGGCGCCGCGCAATGTCGCCGGCCTCGCCCTCCTTGGCACATCAGCCGGCACAGCTCTGCTCGTGGCGAATACGGGCGATTCACTTCAGGTCATCAAGGTGCGTAAACGCTAACACGGCACTGGAACAGGTGTCCCAGTGCCGTGCGCGCAAAACTTTCTACGGTGTCCTACCGGACGATTACCAGCCCGGATTCTGCGTGAGGCCGCCGGCGCCCCCGGCGCCCTTGCTCACATCGATTTGGACGGTGGGAATTGGATAGAGGTTGTGCGTCGCCGTAACTGGGGCGGCCGTGGACAGATAAAGCCGCCGTGTCTTTTCCGATCCGCCACCAACACCGTTGATGTACGCGGGAATGGCCGTTTGGACGATGCCCCAGCGACGCAGGTCGAAGAATCGCTGACCTTCCATCGCCAGCTCGAGGCGACGCTCGGCGCGGACTGCCTCGCGTGCCGCGGCCTGGGTCCCAAAGAACGGTGAGCCCGCCGGATACTGCTCGACCTTGTATTTCGCCCAGGTAATGGACGGGTCGTTGATGGCGACGGCCATGTTTGCGGCAGTTGTGCCCGGGCCCTGGACCTTTACCTGCGCGCGCGCCCTGATCTGATTGACGAGCGCCATGGCATTGGACAGCGAACCGACTTCCACTTCCGCCTCGGCGAGGAGGAGCAGCACGTCTGCGTATCGCAGGAGGTGAATATTCACCGAATTCAACTGCGTGTTCTGCCACCCAACCGTTGAGATCGCGCCGCTGGACTTCTCGGCGGCGTTCTTCTTGGCCTCGTAGAAACCGCCGTTGCCCACATCGCGCACCCATGTCGAGTTCTCCGGGCCCC
>JBDTMO010000105.1:0-11509 GCA_039934235.1 bacterium
GGAGCGTGCCCGTTACTGGATGCGACGCTCGATTGTAAACGGGTACCGCGACATCAAGGTCGGCGCTCGTGCGCGTCGCAGTATCGACGTGACTCACCACCTGGGGATACCGAATTTGTACATCGCCGCTCGCGGCGAGCCACACGGGTTGCCACAATCCCATGTCCTTGTCAGGTGGCGACGGGTTCCAATCAACCCACGTTGTCTGCAAGTCTGGCGGCGTCGGTGCCCAGATCTCGATGGCAAGCACGTTTGCACCCGTCTTCGACAACCCGCTGCTGACATCCAGCTCATAGCGTCGATACGTGCCGGCAGCCTGACTGGAGTCGACAAGCCGCTTACCGTTGAGCCAGATGTTCGCGCGATAGTTGATGCCGTCGAATTGCAGCGATACATGCTTGCCGCGCATCGATGCAGGCGCGCGAAATCTGGTGCGGTACCACCACGGCACAGCATACGGGCTCGTCGAGTCCATCGGCGTATGCACGAAATTCGCCCCGATCTTGTACGTCATGCCGGGCACCACGCGAAGATTCATCCCGAAGAATGGATCCTTCGTCGAGCCAAACTTGAACACGCCATCCTGCACCAGCGCGCCCACGACCGTCGACGGAACGGTGGCCTTGTACCAGTCGGAGGCCCGATACGTCGCAGATGAAATTGTCGCGCCGTCAGTGCCCACCTTGCTCGACGACTGAATCTGCCAGCCATCATGCAGCATCCGTCGTTCCTGCGCGCCACTCGGCGCTCCGTAAAGCACACATGCGACAAGGACTGCGATGTCTCGCCTCACGCCGCTACCTCCACGAGTGCAAACGGCCAGCGTTTTGTGTTCCATGACCACGCGAGAAACGCCACGCCACCCAGCGCCAACACGCCGATGCCGAACAGGATGACCTGTGGCTGCGTGGTGGCGAACACGAAGATCCATCCGAACAACGCAACGAGCCCCGGAACTGGATACAGCCACATCCGATACGGCCTCGGCATATCCGGCGCCGTGCGACGCAGCAGGATGAGTCCGATGATCTGCCCCATGAATTGCACAAGGATGCGCGTGACGATCAGTGCATCGATCACCGTGCCGAGCGAGAAGAAGCCGGCGACGATGGAGATGATGCCGAGCACGATGAGGGAGACGTATGGAAAGTCTTTCGTGGGATGCAGGCGTCCAAACACACGAAAGAAGTATCCGCTCTCCGCCGCGGCGTATGGAATGCGCGAGTAGCCAAGCAGCAGCGCAAACACGGAACCGAACGCCGTCCAGAGCACGAGTACCGTGAACGCCGTCGCGACTTTCGATCCATACAGCTTCTGCATGAAGATCGAGACGATGAAATTCGACTCGGGATGACTGGCCGCCGGCACGAACTCACGCCACGGCACCACGCCGATGATCGAGAGATTGATACCGAGGTAGATCACCGCGACAGCGGCGGTGCTGATGAGAATCGAGCGAGGGATGACGCGCCCTGGATCACGCACCTCGTCGCCGATATAGCAGACGTCGTAGTAACCGAGGTAATCGTAGATGCCGATGCGTGACGCGGCGCCAAGGCCGAGGAAGAACCCGATCGAAAAGTTGAATGCACCGGGTGGAAAGTCGAACGCGATGTGTGCGTCGAAGTGCAACGCGCCGGCGAGGATCACCGCAACGACGGTGACGAGCGTACCGATCCAGAGCGTGATTGTCAGCGTGGCGATGGAATGGATGCGCCGGTACAGCAGCGCGATGTTGATCACGCCAATCGCGGTGATCAGCATGACCGCATCGGTTCGCGTCATGCCCTTCCAGATATAGCTCGCGTAATCGCCGAAACCGATGTAGCCCGACGCGATTTCAAGCGGGCCGCTGAGCACGAACTGCCACACGAAGAGGAACGCCATCAGGCGTCCGAATTTCTCTCGGCCGAACGCTTCGCGGAGATAGTGAAATGATCCGCCCGATCCCGGCATGGCCGCTCCGAGCTCGCTCCACACCATGCCGTCGCAGACGACGATGATGAGCGCGACGATCCAGCCGATTAACGCTTGAGGGCCGCCGAGCGCGGACATGAGCAGCGGGATCGTGATGAACGGCCCCACGCCGATCATGTTCGTCATGTTGAGCGCCGTGGCCGGCAGAAGGCCGAATCGGCGGATCAGGCGCGGCTGCTCAGTGGTAGACGCTTCTTTCATGTCGAAAAAGGTGCCTCGTGCTCAATCACAGGGAAAGAGTCGAGGACAGGACAGCCAGCGGCTCTGAGGAGTCGCGCGAAACAGTGCGTTGTGCTTTGAGGCTAAATGCGAGCGAGTGGTAGATTCCCCAAATCTGAACCTACAAGCTGCTCTATTGATGGGAGGGCTGCGCCCCAGGGGGAGTCATCAACACACTGTGCAGATCAGACGGCACACTCTGACTCAATGGAATGAGATTTCCGGCGGGGTTGGTGTATGTGTTCCATTTCGTCGCGAGTTGATCCCACAGAGGATCTCCGGTCTGCAACCAGAGCCGATGTGCGAGCGTAACATAGATACCGCGATATCCCTCATTGATCGCGGCTTCGTTGCGGGAATACCGTAGCCAAGTTCCAGTATCGTATTCCAGTGCGTAGTGCCGAGCTGCACTCAACCCTTTGGGGTAAAGGGCCGCCATCGCAGTATCGCTCGGATTGACCTTGATGTAATCCGCCACGGCCAGCAGTGCGAATACGTTGCCGTTCCAAATGCGGGTGACGGGGGCGTATTCCTCCCACCATGCTCCTTGCGCGTCGACCAATAGGACGCCGCCTTCATGCCACGGCACCGCCATCGAGAGGGCAGTCTGTCGCGCTCGTGACAGCCATAGCGTGTCTTTGGTGCGGACGTAAAGGTTCGTAAAAACAGAGAGAGCAAGTCCTTGCGCCAATCCAGACTTCCACGGCGCCGTTACTGGAACTCCCGCGCCGTTCCAGAAGAAGTCGTAGAGCCAGAGTGGGAAGCGTTTACCAGCACTGGCACCAGTGCCCTCCGTAAAGGTAGCGTAGCGCCAAACGGCCTCCGCGGTTCGAGTCACTGAGTCAAGAGGGAGTGTACTGCCGCTGAAGTAGAGTCCTGTCTCAAAGAGTGTCGATGCAGGCTGAAAATAGATGCCTCCGGTGGTTTGCGGTTCGTACCAGATCAGGTTCGGAGTTCTCCGAGGCAGCAGGAAGCTCGGGCCTTGATGTCCAATGCTTCCCTTGGCGTACTCCATGGTGGCGGCAATACGATCAATCGTCCGATCAAAGCGCACCGAGTCGAGGACGCCCCGAGCATAGAAATCATCCAGCGATCGGATCGCTCGGGTGAGATACGGCGCCATTACAATGGCGTATTCGCTATGCAGCGGTCGTAAGGAGTCCCGGAGTGCGACAGCGGGCGCGATAACGGCTTGGGCACTCGCAAACATCGCTTGCGTGATGACGGAACGGTCAAGGAGGCACTGGGGGATCGTCACCCCGTCCTCCTCAACCCCATGGTCACACGGGGCTACCGACTGGACGGTCGGCGCATCGGACGTACACGACTGTGTTACAAGGAGAGCTAAAACGGAAATATTAAAGCGCCGCACGGTTCCTCAGGGAGCCAGGAAACCCAAGTCATCGTGACGTGCGTAAAGCATACGTTCGTGCTCTCACGTTTTGGGAGTGAGGTCGAACCTAAGATGTAGGTGTGCTCACCGTAAGTAACGTCAACGCGAGAACGCGGCAGCGCCTCAGCGAACCCAAGCTGTAAAGCGCAGCGAGCGCGGGCGTGAATGACCGTTGCGCGCCTTACGCGGTATCACCGTGAGCGTAAAGCCTTAACCAACACCTTCAAAATGCGCACGCGATGCTCCTACGCAATACTCCTACGCGTTACGCTTCCAACCAGACTCGGCGCTCACGACGGCCCTCCAAACACGTAATGGCGGGCGAAGAACCACACGCACGCCGCCAGGTACCCGAGACCAATCAGACGGTAGATGCGCTCCCTGGTTTTCGTACCCTGAAGCGACCGCTGGCTCGCCGGCGAGACGGCTCGCTCGGCGATGGATTGAGCCGGCGACTCGCCAATGAGCGTCGTTGTGTCGGCCTGCACTTCGGTGCCGCAGGAGGAAAACGTCACCCTGGGTCCGACGTACACGTCCTCTAAAAGGAGCGCCTTGGAAGGCTCGGAGGTAATGGGCAGCGGCATCGCTGGATCCCGATAGGAGTACCGCTCCCCGATGATAGGTCGGATTGCGGGTAGGGCATTGCCGCCGCCAACACGAGCATGGCGATTCCGGCTTGTATGAGTCTCGGCTCACTCATCGTGATGCATGAATGGCCAAGTATGCTGAGGTAGGATGTAACGGTAGAGGCCGCTATATATACAGGACATCTTCGCGAGCCGATAGGTAACAGTGTCGGCAGCGCCGGCCTCCACGCCGCTGAAATTTCGGGATTGAGCCCGCGATTAGCCGAATGACAGCCGCATCCAGCAGCATGTCATCGCGCGGCCGCCTGAACCGAGAACAACTGCATGGTTTCGGCGGTGAACTCGGCGCGACGAGTGGCCGAGTGCGTCCGGGATGGGCGCTATTGCTATTGCCAACATGGCGCTACACACTGGGCGCATGACCCCAGAGCCGGCCATAATGTACACGCCGCGCGAGGCGTCAAACTTTGCGGTGCATTCGCTCACCGTACTGGAGACCAAACTCTACAGCCCGAAATGGCGTCAGGGCCTGGTCTCGCGATCGAGGTTGATCGAGCGCATTCGACAGGGCGCCGAGCATGCATTGACGCTCATCTCTGCGCCCGCTGGTTTCGGCAAGACCACGCTGCTGGCCGAATGGCTCGCACAGCGCCCTGCCGCCGATGCGCCGGCCGGTTGGGTATCGCTGGATCGCAGCGAGAATGAGTCCGCGTTGTTCTGGGCCTATGTCATTCGCGCGCTGCAAAAAGTTCAGCCCGGATTCGGTGCGTCACCGCTCGCGATGCTGCAGTCGTTTCGGCAGCCGCCAACGGAAATCGTCCTGACATCCCTGATCAATGAAATCAACGCGATTGACCGCGACTTCATCCTGATCCTGGACGACTATCATGTGATCGATGCACCGCAGGTCCACGCGGGCGTGACATTTTTTCTTGACCACCTTCCGCCCCGGATGCGGCTGATCATCGCCAGCCGGTCCGACCCTCTCGTGCCGCTGCCGCGGTTGCGAGCGCGAGGGCAGGTGACGGAGTTGCGTGCGGCGGATCTGCGGTTTACGCCAGATGAAGCATCGGCGTTCCTCAATCAGGTGATGGCGCTCGATCTGTCGGCGACGGACGTGTCGACGTTGGAGCTGCGGACGGAAGGTTGGATTGCTGGGCTCAAGCTGGCAGCGCTCTCACTGAAGAACCGCGCCGATGTCCAGAAATTCATTCGAGCCTTCTCCGGCGATAACCGGTACATCGCGGACTATCTCATCCAGGAGGTCTTGCTCGCGCAACCAGAAAGCGTGCGACGGTTTCTTCTCGGAACGGCAATTCTCGATTGGCTGAGTGGTCCACTGTGCGATGCCGTTACCGGCGAGCACGGGTCGCAAGCGCAGCTCGAAAGCCTGGAGACGAGCAACCTGTTCGTCATTCCGCTGGACGACACGCGTGAGTGCTATCGCTATCACCACCTCTTTGCGGAGGTGCTCCGCGCGCATTCCATACGCGAAAATCCCGATGGGGTCCGCACGCTGCACCGTCGCGCGAGCATCTGGTTCGAGGCCAACGGTTCACACGCCGACGCCGTGCATCATGCCGCAGCCGCTGACGACGTGGAGCGAGTGGCCGGCCTGCTCGAGACGCGTTGGCCGTCAATGGACCGGAGCTATCAAACCGGCAAATGGCTGGAGAGGGTGAAGGCATTGCCGGATGCGCTGGTGAGGAAGAGGCCCGTGCTCAACACCGCGTACGCCTGGGTGCAGATGAATGCAGGCGAGTTGGAAGCTGCCGAGGCTCGATTGTCGGACGTGGACTTGCTGCTGCAGACGGCGGAGCAAACGGGCGATCGCGCTGGCGACATGATTGTCGTGGACGAAAAGCGCTTCGCGTTCCTGGGGGTGCAGCTGTCGAGCGCTCGGGCATACCTGGCTCAGGCTCGTGGCGAGGTAGTGGGGACGGTGGAGCATGCACGACGGTTGCTCGACACGATTCCTGACGGCGAGCATACCACGCGTGCGACGGCCACGGCGCTGTTGTCACTCGCCCAATGGGCGCATGGCGAATTGGACGAGGCGTGCGCGACATTCACCGTCGCGCTTTCGCTCATGCGGAAGGCGGGAAACAGCCTTGACGCTATCCGAGGCGAATTCGTCCCTGCGGACATCAGGGTCGCTCAAGGCCGGCTGCGCGAGGCGGAAGAGATTTATGAGGCAGGGCTGCAGCTCGCGAAGGACTCGCTCCAATCTGCCGCGGCGGAAACCGATGAACTGTATCTCGGGCTGAGCGAACTACATCGCGAGTGGGGCGATCTTGACGGGGCGACGCGCCTCCTGCAAACGATCACGGAATCCGCAGGACGCACCGAGCATGTAGGCAACCGGCGGGGTTGGTGTACGTCGATGGCTCGCGTGGCGGAGTCGCGCGGAGATTTGCCGGGTGCACTCCGTTTGCTCGATGAGGCGGAGCGTGTCGACGTGAGAACCCCGCTACCGCGATTGCGCCCGATTTCGGCCGCGCGCGCTCGCATCTGGATTGTGCAAGGCAAGTTGCGCGAGGCCATTCGCTGGGCGAATGAGCAAAAGTTGTCCGTCGAGGACGACCTGAGCTACGCGCGAGAGTACGAGCACATCACGCTCGTGAGGTTGCTCATCGCCCGGTATGTGTCGCAGCACGACGAGAGTACGATCCGTGATGCGTTGATGCTGTTGGAGCGCCTTCTCATTGAAGCATCGCGAGGGGGAAGGAAGCCGGCGGTGATTGAGATTCTTCTGCTCGAGGCGCTGGCACATAACGCACGATCCAACACGCGCGCCGCCCTGGATGCGGTCGAGCGAGCGCTTCAGCTCGGAGAGTCGGAGGGGTATCTCCGGATCTTTGTTGACGAAGGCCCCATCATGCGTGAGCTCCTCAGGCACGCGGCAGCGCGCGGCAGTGGCGGCGAATACACCCGAAACGTGTTGCGCGGGTTCGACGGGCCAACAAGCGGGCGTCCGGTGCGAAATGGAGTTCCAGTCTCCGCAGGTGAATCTGTGGCCACCGCACGTCCTGTCGCTGCGGCGGACAGTCAGGTGCAAAGCCTGACGGCTCGCGAGCTCGAGATATTGCGTCTCATTGCGGCCGGCCTGCGGAATCAGGAAATCGCCGACCAGCTTTCAATCAGTACACCAACCGTGAAGCGGCATGTCGCGAATGCGTACGCGAAGCTCGACGTGAGCCACCGCACGGAGGCGCTCGTGCGGGCGCACGCGCTGAACCTTCTCTAGTTGCGCTTGTCATCAAGGCGAAGCGAAGGACCGCATTGCAAGTGCTTTTGCGGAAGCAGAAGTGCAGATCCTTCGACTCGCTACGCTCGCTCAGGATGACAAGTTAGGCCAGCCTGTTCATCGTCGCACGGTCCAAACTACACCCCCAGAAATCCCGCGCACTACACCTTTCGGTCGAGGCGACAGATATCCAGCTCCAGCACATTCCGCTGCAGACACACCGGTTGTCGATCCACTCGGGATTCGATACCGCACACTGCCTGGAACTGGAGAGATCATGTCGATTCGCTCACTGCTCACCGTCGCGGCCCTTGGCTGCACAGTTGGAACCGCCAGCACGCTGTCCGCGCAGACCACCGACAGCTCGGCTGCACCAACCCCCGCTTCCCAGAAAAAGTGGGAGTTCCTGATGACCAGCGGTGCCGTCGTTCCCACTGGTGCCGAGCGGTCTGCCATCAAGCGCGGCAACCTGAGCGCCGCGCAGTTGACCTACGTCGCTCGGCCCGCACTCGCATTGACCGCGACGGTTGGGTGGGCCCGTACGCGTGACATCGCGTCCGCCGGAGATCCTAAGCTCGACGTCTTCACCTATGACGTCGGCGCCGAAGTTCGCTCGAACCGCTGGAATGCAGACCAGGCTGTCACGGTTCGCCCCTTTGCGGGCATCGGTGCTGGAGCGCGCAGCTACAACTATCGCAGTCTCGATATCAACGCGACGCACAACGCCGCCGCATATGCCAGCATGGGTGGTGAGGCCGGTTACCGCCGCGTGCGCGTTCGCATCGAGGCACGCGACTACGTCACTGGCTACAAGCCGCTCGTCGGTAGTGGAACGTCCGACACGCGCAACGACGTGGTGGTGATGGCCGGTTTCCGCCTCGCGACGCGCTGACCATGAGCGCGGTCGCCTCCTCGCGACGGGCCGACTGGCTTGTTCCGGCAGGGTTGATCCTGTTGAGCGTCGTGCCGGCGGTCGCCGGCACGACGCGGCTCGCCTCCCTTGCCGGCGGCGCCCAGATCACCGCGGCGAATGCGCGCTTCTTCGCCATGCCGACGCTGGTGGTGCTGCACGTTCTCACTGTCATTCCATTCAGCATGTTGGGTGCGCTCCAATTCTCGCCAGCATTGCGACGTCGTCGTCGCGGATGGCACCGCATGGCCGGCCGATTTCTCGTTGTGTCTGGCTTGGTGGCCGCGTTGACAGGCCTCTGGATGACCCAGTTCTACCCGTGGCCAGCAGGCGATGGATTCGCCGTCTATCTGCTCCGTCTCGTGTTTGGATCGGCGATGGTGTTGTCGATCATCCGCGCAGTCGACGCAATCCGGCGCCGGGAATTCGCGTCACACGGCGAATGGATGATCCGAGGCTATGCCATCGGGCTTGGCGCTGGCACACAGGTGCTGACGCACCTCCCCTGGTTCATCCTCGTCGGCAAGCCAGGGGAATTCGCGAGGGCCGTGTTGATGGGCGCCGGTTGGGTCATCAACGTGGCAGTTGCGGAATGGGTGATACGCCGCGGAGCAATCGCGCCAGGCGCGCGCGCTCCCGCCCCCGCCAGACGCCACGACCACGCAAGCGGCCAGTTGATTCGCCGTGCCGAGTCCGTCTGAACCTATTCGCGCACGCGACGTGCACTCAGGAGGGACGTTGCAACACGCACGTCCTTCCTTTTCTGGAGACGGTTTCGATGAAGATAGAATTCCTGGCGCTCGCGCTAGTGGGCGTGCTCGCTGTTCCGCTGGCGGCTCAGGACGCGCCCAAGCCGCAAAGCACGCAGGCGGCGCAGGTCGAGATCAAGGTCAGCAAGTCGCTCGCGCATTCCGTGAAGATCAGCGGCGATTCTGCCATGGGTATCGCGCGGAGCAATGCCGAAGGCGAAGTCAGCTCGGCAGAACTGACAATGGCGGACAAGCGGCTCGTCTACAACGTGAAGCTGCTCACCAAGGGCAAGCGCGCGACCGAGGTCGAAGTTGACGCGATGAGTGGAGAGGTCGTGAAAAACCACGAGCTCGGGGGCTTGAAGGCAGTGATGACACATCGCGACGAGAACAAGAAATTGTTGAACGCGAAGAAGGATTCTGCGATGAAGGCGCCGTAATCCAGCGCGACATGCGCGCGAAGTGGGTCAATGTGACCTTGCAACCTTCGCGCGCCGCCACGCAGCGGGCGAATCCCCTGTCGCCCGCTTGAATGCACGACTGAAGGCCGCCTCGGACTCGTAGCCAACGCGCGCGCCGATTGCCGCCACCTTCTCGGCCCCGTTTGCGAGTTGCTCAGCCGCGAGCTGCAGGCGCCATTGTGCGAGGTACTGCATAGGCGGAACACCGACGACGTCGGAGAAGCGCTCGGCGAGCACCGTGCGTGATGTCGCTGCCTCTCGCGCGAGCTCAGCGAGTGTCCACGCGCGCGCTGGGTCCTCGTGCAAGAGCGCCAATACTGGACCCACGACGGGGTCGCGCAGGCCGGCGAGCCAACCCGCATGGTGTGTGGGTGACGATTCGATGTAGCGGCGCACGATTTCGACGAACATCAACTCTGCCATCCGCGTAAGCAGCGACGCTCCGCCCGGGCGTCGCAGCTTTGACTCAGCGACGACCTGTCGAGGAAACTCGGAGAGCCACGCGTTTGTCGCGCCAGTGATATGCAGCACGCGTGGCATTCCCTTCAACAACGGGTTGTACGGCCGCAGGTCGCAGCCGAGGAAGCCACAGACGAACGAAACCCCCGCTCCGGCGTTCGGTCCGAGATGCACCGTCTCGAGATACCGCTCCGGTGCCATGCCCCACACTCCTGGCTCGACGCGTCTGCCTTCCACGCTGGACATGAAGTGCGGATCGCCGTGTGGGAACACGATTGCGTCGCCGGCTCTTAGATGGAATTGGGGCTCATCGATGCAACCGCCCCAGCACTCGCCCTCAGTGACGATGTGATACGAGATCAGGTGCTCGGCGCCGGGCAGCACGCGCGGCACGAGGTCGACGGCGGGTGCGGCATGCACGGACCACGGATGCGTGGCCTCGACCAGGTAGAAGAAGGCGCCATCGAGACGCACCGCACGCAGCACATCAGAGAGCGGATCCATGCGCGCAAATCTTCCCGACGTTCGTCGTTCGGCAAGAGCGCCGGACGCGCGGGCAAGTGATCCGGCTTTACGGATGGGAAACCGCCATGATGCGGACGCGCAGGCAGTCAATGCGGACGCGGAATCATGTGGCCGAACGAGCCGCGCCGGCATGTTCATCTCACACACCGTTCTGGAAGATCAACACGATCCAAGGAGACTTCTCATGCTGGATGAAACTGCAACAGACGCGTCGCGCTTCAGCGACTGTGGAGAAACCATCGGCCAGGTCACAATCGCCGGCCCGTTCGGCCACGCTCGGCCCATGATCCACACGCTCGACCCAGTCCGAAACAATCGTCAGTACCGTGCACCTTCAGCGAAGCGAGTGATGAGCCGGCGCGCGAATGCGCTTGCCGAGCGTCTCGAGCAGGGCGCCAATGCACTCGCTGCGTTCGCGAGCGTGCTGACGCGGGAGGAGTGGCAGACGCGCACTCCGAAGGATGGTCGGATGGTTGGTGTCATCGTCCATCACGTTGCAAACAGGTACCCAATCGAGATTGAGTTGGCGCAGACACTCGCCGCTGGAAACCCAATCGCGGATGTAACGTGGAACGATGTCAACGCGATCAATTCCAGGCACGCAAAGGAGTTCGGCGCAGTAACGAAGGAGGAGGCGCTGGCGCTGCTGAAGCGGAACAGCGCGATTGCCGCTGCCGCGGTTCGCGCGTTGACCGACGACGAGCTCGATCGTGCGGCTACGGTATCTCTTAACGCGAACGCACCGTTGACATGCCAGTTTTTCATCGAGGCCCACGTTCTCAGTCATAGCTTCCATCATCTGGCGCGACTGCGTGCGGCATTGGCGCGATAGACGAGCCGACAACCCGACGTGGACGGACGGCATGCCTCTGACATGCCGTCTCGCGGACACCGTGATCGGCTGGCGGATCGGTGCATGACCAAACAGTGTGTGGTAACACCGGACGATAGGTGGAACTGCATCTAAATCGCGCGTCAGTTA
>JBDTMO010000106.1:0-11405 GCA_039934235.1 bacterium
GGTGGCGAGGCGCTCGCCGTCCATCTTGCCCAGCATCCGAAAGACATTGAGCACCGGCAGCGGCAGGCCGCCGGTGGCGAGCTGACGGAATCCGGCAAAGAGCGGCTGGTCCTCAAACGTGAAGGCCCAAGTGAGTGCGCCCTCTAAATTGACCCCGTGGCGCTCGGCGAGCTCGTGCTTTCGCGCGAAGACGGCGGCGGTGTAGCTGGAGAACAGGGTGGAGTTACGGTAGCCCAACTGCGGCCCCTGACACGCCGCGCAGCCATCCGGATCGGACTCACCAATCACAATCGGCTTGTCTTTTAGCTCCGGGTAGGAGGCGATGATCTTAAAGCCGTCGTCAATCGTGCGGAGCTGGGCGGCGATTCCCATGCGAACATGGCCGTCCACAAAGGTCGGGGCGCCCTTGGCATGGAAGCTCACAAAGTCGAGCGGCGTGTTGTTTTTCAGGCAGTGCGTGAAGAAGTCCCGCTGGAACTGCCCCCCGCTTCCCGCCACATCGGAGCCCCCGACATGGGCCGTCGGAAGAGCGCGCCGCACGGCGGCGATGGCGACATCGTGGAGCCTGCGGAACTCCTCGGGGGTGCCGCGCCAGTAGCCGATATTGGCCTCGTTCCACACTTCCCACCACCAGCTTTCGACCTCGGCTTTTCCGTATTTTTTGACACAGTGCGCCGTCCACTGGTAGACCAGCTCGCCCCACTTATCCCAGTCCTTGGGGGGATAGGCCCAGCCCGTGTAGATCTCGTCGTACGGAAGGCCGGGGCGCCACGAGTGCTGATACGGTTCGGGATGCGACGATAGCGCTTGCGGCATGAACCCGATCTGCGCGTATGGTTTTACGCCGCGCGCGAGATACGTCTCGAAGATGTGGTCGACGATCGTGAAGTTGTACACGGGACGGCCCTGTGCGTCTTCCGTGTAGATGTTGGTGCTTCCCCACTTGAGGGCCGGAGTGCCATCGCCGGTAACGAGCAAGCTGTGCGCGCGAAAGTACGCTTGCGGCGCACCGAGCTGACCGAGCTCGCCGATCAGCTTGCGACCGTCCTTCATCACGGCGTAATTCGGCTCGTCCGCACCGAAGAACCGGTAGATCGGCTTCAATTCGCCGATCGGCTTGGCGGCGTCGACGCGAATGCGAACAGGAAACGGACTCTGTTGCGCGGCGCTTGTCGCGGAGCAAATGCAGAGCGCAGCAGCGACTGCGCGGATTACGGAAATGGTCATGATGCGAAGCGAAGATGGCCGCAGCCCTGTGGGTGTCAAGCCGCCCACTTGCGGCACTCGTGGGCATTCGACATACACCACGCGCATACGCACTCGACGCTGATACCCTCGCGTCTCTCTTCAGCATCAGCCCGCTCAACTGCCATTGATGATCGTGTCGCCTTCGGTGTCCACGTCCAGACGCTACGCGTGGCTTATCGTCGCGCTGCTCGTGCCCGTCGCGCTGCTCAACTATCTCGACCGGCAGCTGCTCGCGTCGATGAAGTTCTCGGTGATGCACGACGTGCCCGACATCGCGCTCGACGCGCGCTGGGGCGCCATTCTCGCGCTGTTCAAGTGGGTGTATGCGTTTCTCAGTCCGGTTGGCGGCTATCTCGCGGACCGCTACAGCCGGCGACACGTGATTGCCGTGAGCCTGCTCGTGTGGTCGTCAGTCACATGGGCGACGGGCCACATCCACAGTTACGATCAACTGCTCGCGTCTCGCGCGCTGATGGGGATCAGCGAAGCGTTCTACATTCCGGCGGCGTTGGCGCTCATTGCCGATTTCCATACGGGCGCAACCCGCTCCCGCGCCGTCGGCTTGCATCAGATGGGCATTTACGTCGGCGTGATCATCGGGGGCTTTGGCGGGTACGCGGCCGACAATCCCGCGTTGGGATGGCGCTGGGCATTCGAGGCGTGCGGCATCGTTGGCGCGCTGTACGCGATTCCCCTGTTCCTGCTCCTCAAGAATCCGCCTATGGTCGCGGAGTCGCGCGGTACGCATCGTCTGTCGCCGCTTGGTGCGTTGCGTGAACTGGCAGGCAATGGCTCCTTCGTCCTGCTCGTCCTCTACTTTACGCTGCCTGCGCTTGCTGGATGGGTCGTGCGCGATTGGATGCCGGCGATCCTCAAGGCGGACTTTGGTATCGGGCAGGGATTGGCCGGTGTTTCGGCCACGCTGTATTGGCAGGGCGCGGCGATTGTCGGCGCCGTGTGTGGCGGATGGTTGGCGGATCGCTGGATGCAACGCAGTCCGCGTGGACGGATTTTTGTGAGCGCTATAGGCGTGTCACTCATCGCACCGGCGATGTTCGGTGTCGGGTATGCTCCGCAAACCGGACTGCTGGGGGTGGCCGTGGCGTTCCTTATCCTGTTCGGTCTGGGTTGGGGATTCTTCGACTCCAACAACATGCCCATTCTCTGCCAGGTCACTCGGCCCGACCTTCGCGCGACCGGCTACGGCGTCATGAATTTCGTCAGCATCAGTTGCGGCGGGTTTGCCGATTGGGGTTTTGGCGCACTGCGCGATCGGCATGTACCGCTGTTCGGCATATTTGGTGTGTTCGCGAGCGTCGCAGTTTTCTCGGTGATTCTTGTTTTGCTAATCCGGCCCAAGTACAGCGAAGCGACACTTTTGTCGACGGCACATTGAGTGGAGTCATGCAGCGCGTTCGCAATTCCGTTCTAGATAGTTGTCGTCGTGCCGTGATCGTCAGCGCGCTTCCGTTCCTTGCGTCTTGCGCGATGTTCGGCGGTCAACGCGTCCAAACACTTCCGGCTCAACCGCAGTTCGTGGACGTTTACATCGCCGGCACAGGCAATTACAGCTCCTATCGCATCCCCTCCGTCATCGCGACGCCCAAGGGCACGTTGCTCGCATTCGCCGAGGGCCGTCGTAACGGCGCTGGTGACGCGGGCGACATCGATCTCCTCTTGCGCCGAAGCAATGATGGGGGAGCGACGTGGTCGCCAATCGCGGTCATCGGAGACGACGGGCCGAATACAGTTGGCAACCCGTGCCCGGTCATCGACACCAGAACCGGCACCATCTGGCTCCTCTCTACACGCAACCTCGGCACCGATCGCGAGAAGGACATCATCGCGGGCACGAGTCGCGCGAGTCGCACTGTGTGGGTCATGCATTCCGACGACGACGGCATCACGTGGTCGGTGCCTGCCGAGATCACGGCCAGCGTCAAGCGCGCTGACTGGACGTGGTATGCAACAGGCCCCGGTATCGGAATTCAAACGAAGAGCGGACGCCTCGTGATTCCCGCGAACCACATCGAGGCTGGGATCAATCGCTCGCACCTGTTCTTCAGCGACGACGGCGGAAAGAGTTGGACTCTCGGCGCCAGCGCCGACGCAGGCACGAATGAGAGTCAGGTGGTCGAACTTGCCGACGGACGGCTGATGCTCAACATGCGCAATCATCCGCCCAAGCCGGAGAACCGCAGGATGATTGCCACGAGCGACGATGGCGGTCGCACGCTCTCTGCTGCGCACGCCGATCGTGCGTTGATCGAGCCGCCGGCACAGGGCAGCATTCTTCGCCTGACGAGCGCAGCAACGGGCGATCGCAATCGCATGCTCTTCGCGAACCCCGCGAGCACCAAACGCGAGCGGATGACGGTGCGGCTCAGCTACGACGAAGGCAACACCTGGCCTGTGTCACGGATTCTTCATGAAGGGCCAGCCGCTTACTCGAGTCTCGTTGCGCTTCCGAACAACTCGATTGGATTATTGTTCGAGCGCGGCGCGACGTCGCCGTATGAACGCATCACTTTTGCGCGCTTCACCCTTCAGTGGCTAACGACACCGTGACGCTTTCCCTCCACGGCATCCTGCCGGCGACGATCACTCCCCTCGACGACGACGGACGATTTGTCCCGCAGGTGTTCGAGCGCCTGCTCGAACGCCTGTATGCGGCGGGCGTGCACGGCATCTACGTCTGCGGCACCACGGGCGAAGGAATGCTGCAGTCAATCGAACAACGTCAATCGATTGTCGAGACGGCGGTGGCGTGCACGCCTGCGGACCGGCACGTCGTCGTCCACGTCGGTGCTGCGTCGCTCGCTGAAGCGCTGGCGCTTTCGGCACACGCAGCCAAAGCGGGAGCGCATGCGATCAGCAGCCTGCCGCCGCTGTCAGGACAGTTCCCGTTCGCCGATGTTCACCGGTACTACTCAGCGCTCGCACACAACAGCGACCTGCCACTCCTTGTCTACTACTTTCCGGATCTCTCGTCGTCGATCGGCACGACCGAACAACTCGAAACGCTGTGCGACCTGCCGAACGTCATCGGGGTAAAGTTCACCGACTTCGATCTCTACCGCATGGCGCAGGTGACCCGGCCGGAACGCGCTGTATTCAATGGCCGAGATGAGGTGCTTGTCGCTGGGCTGTTGATGGGTGCGAGTGGTGGCATCGGCACGTTTTACAACCTCGTCCCCGAACTCTTCGTCAGTATCTACAACTCGGCAATGGCGGGCCGGTGGGATGAAGCGCGGTCGCTGCAGCAGCGTGTGAACGCATTGATTCGCATTACGCTCAAGTATCCAGTCTTTCCGGCGGTGAAACAGATGCTCGCGTGGAGTGGATTGGATTGCGGCTCCTGCCTTCCTCCGCGTGGTCGTCTCGACGATGGACAGCAACTCGAGTTACAGAAGCAACTTGCTCAGAACGACTTCAATTTTGGGTAAGAGCAGCAGCGGTGCCGCGCGGACATTGGAGCCGTAGCCGAGGATCCGCGTCGATCCGCCACATCCGCGTAAATCCGCGCTAAGTCAGTTCAACCCGCAAGTGCAACTACAACTGCAACTGCCTATCGCGGATTTCGCGGAAAAGGCGCGGATACAACATTGGCCAGAGTGCAGTTGCTTTGTCCGCGCGGTACCGCGCGTTTCCGTCCAATCCGCGAGAGGCAGTTGTTGTCGCTCTTGCTGTTGGCCAAGATCACGTATCAATGGCGATGACCTCATGATCGAGCACTGAAGGCACGGTAACGGAGACGAACTCGCCGACCTGCCGAAACGCCGATGTCTTCCCTGCGACGAGTAGCCGCACAGCCTTCGCGCGAACACCAGTCAGATGCACGCGAACGACTTGCGCACCAACCGGAATCACCTCGCGCATCGGCCCCTTCATCATCATCGGGTTCGTCAGGTTTACGAGATGCACCGTGCGCGACGCCTTCTGGCGCCACACCGTGACATCGAGAACCCCCTGCCCCTTCACCGTGACGACGTCGGGCTCATTCGTCGCCCAGGCAACCGCATTGCGCAGCAACTTGCCGTGGTCGACATCGAGAATCTCCCAGAACGTCCGGTCGATGTCCCACGGAAAGTAGACGACCCGCCCCGCACCCACCTCGCGAAGAAACACTTGCGCGACATCAGTCTTCGGCGTCCGCATGAAGACCTTCTCCATCGGTAAATCGGGATACGATGGAATGAGCGTGATCGGCGGCGCGGAGAATCGTGCCGTCGGCGTCACATCGAGTCGCGTGACGCCGTGAATGATGCGCGGCGCATCTTCGAGACCGGCGAGTAGCGGATGGCCCGGCACGCGGTCGTGCTCGAGCCGAAGATACGCATTGTGCATCGGCCCTTCGGTGCGCCCCGTAAAACGCACGCCGATCAGGTCGGCGAGTCCGAAATCCTTTCTCCGCACGCCCCACTCATCTGCGAGCGACGTCTCGTGCGTGACAACGAGGCCTCCGCCCTTTTCGACAAACGATCGCAGCTGCGCACACTGCGCGTCGGACAACGCCAGGAGGTCAGGAAGAATGAGTGTCTTGAGCGACGCGAGATGCTCCGCGTCGAGCAAGCGATCGTGCACCATCTCGAACGGTATGCGCGCCTCGACCAGCGCGTGGTACCACCCGTTCGCCGCATCCTCCACCTCACGCCCACCACGCTCGCCGCGCGCGAACCACGCCGTCTGTTGCGAATAGACAAGCCCCACGCGAGCCAACGATTTCTCCTGCCGTAAATAGCGCTCGTTCTGCGCGCACCATCTGTACACGTCCTCCACTGGCTTCAGCCATCGTGGATCGTTCACGCTTCCGGCAAACTTCGTAAACCACGGACGCAGGCCGTTCGCAATGCCGTCGAGCGCCCAGAGTCGTACTTCGGCCGGACTCTGTACCGAATCCTTCCAACGGTACGTTTCCTCGAGCCCGACGCTGAAAATGCCGACGATCGGCTTATGCCCCATGGTCGCGCGAAACTCCTTGCCGCGCTTCCCATTCGCCCACACAGGCATCACGCCACTCCGCGCCTGATGATCCGCCATGAGCGTGGGCGCGAGCTGTCCAATGCGCACCATGTCGAGCGAACTGCCTGCGCCACCGCCGGTGTTCGGAATCACGCACGAATCCAGATTGATCTTTCGCACCTCGGCGTCCCACAGCTGCCAGAGCGTAAAGAGCCGATCCTGGCGCCAGATGATGTACGCGCGACGCGCTGGGTCCTGCGGATTGTTCGTGCGCGGCAGCTCGAAGCCCGATGCGGCGCGGAAGTTTGCCTGACAATGCTGGCAATAGCACTGACCGGATCCATCCCAGCGGTTGATGAAGATTCCGTCTGGGCGATAGCGCGACATGATTTCGCGCTTCACCGCTGTCATGAATTCAAAATTGTACGGTCCCAGTCCGCACGTGACCCACATCTCGGGCGACGCCCAGTGACGGCGCGGTTGACCATCGGCCGTTACGTGAATCCAGTCGGGATGCGCTTGTTGCGCGTCGTCGTACGTGGCGTGCGGATCCGTGCGCGCAATCACGACCATGCCGAGTTTGCGGCAGCCAGCCACGAGATCGCCAAACGCGTCACCATTGCCGAGCCACGCGCTACGGTGGTGGAGCGGAATGGTGGTCGGATAGTAGGCGACGCACCCGCCGGCGCTCAAGCAGACAGCGTCGGACTTCGTGCGCTTGAAATAGTCGAGCCAGAATCTGGGATCGAACTTGCCTGGATCATCCTCGACCAGCGTGAGCTGCGCCCACCGCATCGGCTTGTCGACCCACGACGGCGCCAACGGCGCGCGCATCGACTCAGCATCAGGCACCTCCGCAGCCAGCGTCGAACGCAGCGTGAGCTCGCCGAGCGCGACGGCAGCTCCGGCCACGGCGGTGGTCTTCAGGAAGTCGCGACGAGAATGCCGTGACATAGCACCTCTTCATGGTAAGTGTCGTTTGCCGCTAGCATCCATCAGACGTATCTGGCGCGCGGGAACTCCGTGTGAGAACGTACGTTGACGCAGCGTTCTCCTCCCGATGACACCCACTTTGTCCATGCGCGTGACGCCTCGATTCGTTCGCACTTCAGGTCTGTTTCTGCTCGGCATGATGATATCGCGTGGCGTCCCCGTCGCCATGGCGCAGGGCGCTGCCGCGCTCCCCGACGCGACAACGCCGCCCGTGCCGAAGAAGGGCCTGCGTCTTCCGGATATTCAGCTGCATGATCCGTGGATGATCGCCGACCGCGCCACACGCACCTACTACCTGTATTCCGCGGCCTCTCGACGCATCACCGGCGAAGGGCGCACCGGAACGTTGTATTACACGAGCAAGGATCTCGCGACGTGGGAAGGACCGTTCATCGCGTTCGTTGCTCCCGTCGACAGCTGGGCCGACGCGACTGTGAACGCGTGGGCGCCCGAGGTGCATGCGTACAAGGGCAAGTACTACCTGTTCACGACCCTGCATAACCCCAAGAAGCCGCTGCCGACAACGGATTCCACGCGCCTCAACGTGATGCGTGCGACGATGATCGCCGTGAGTGATTCACCTGGCGGGTCATTTGTCCTGACGACAAAGGATGCGCCGATTACGCCGCCCAACTTCATGACGCTCGACGGGACGTTGTACGTCGATCGCGCGGGCAAGCCGTGGATGGTCTATGCACACGAGTGGCTTCAGAAAGTCGACGGCACCATGGAGGCCATTCCGCTGAATGACGACCTCACAGGCGCAGCAGGCGCGCCGATCCACTTGTTCAAGGCGTCCGACGCACCGTGGCTCAACGCGCAGATGACCCCCAGCGCGCGCGCGAACAACTACGTGACGGATGGTCCGGAATTGTTCAGGACAAAAACCGGAACGCTTCTCATGCTCTGGGCCAGCTACATGAAGAACGATCTCGGCCGGAACGGTTACGTGCAGACCATCGCGCGCTCGACATCCGGCGAACTCGCGGGGCCATGGGAACAACTGACGCCGCTGGTTGGCAACGACAGCGGCCACGGCATGCTCTTCCACGCATTCGATGGAACGTTGATGCTCGTACTGCACCAGCCATTTCAAAATGCGCGTGGGAAGATTTACGAAATGGAGGACGTGGGCAACAACCTGCGCGTCGTGAAGTACCGCGAAGATCTCAGTGGTCCACCGCTCGCGCCGCTGCCTGGTCAGCCGCCACGATAGCTGTCGAGGTCGACAGCGTGGAGCTGCGGCGAACAATGCCAATCGTTCATAGTCCGTCAGATGTTCACGAATGGCATAGCCATGGGAACTGCCGTAGCTTCTCGGCGTCGAGTCTGTCCGCGGCGAGGCCACCGAGGCGACGTGAACCGCAGAGGGACGCAGAGGAGCAGAGGGCGCAGAGGTTTCTGAACGGAGTAGTTGTCGCCTTCACAAGCGATTGACGTAGCGCTTGATGCCGTCTTTTAGGCGGACTGAATGAAAGTTGATCAGCAAGCCCACGCGATATTCGCTGAGCGTCAAGTGCGACAGCATTTGCGCTTCGTGAATAGGCAGTACGCTCGACACCGCCTTGAGCTCCACAATCACTGCATCATTAACGAGCATATCGATGCGGTACGCACGCTTGATCCGAATACCGTCGTAGACAACCGGCAATACAACTTGAGTTAATACGTTTAGCCCGCGCTTCCGCAGTTCATACGCCAGACACGCCTCGTACGCACTCTCCAGAAGTCCGGGTCCAAGGACAGTGTGAACCTTCATTGCAGCATCGACAATCTGTCCGCTGCAAGCATTGATCTCCCTGACATTCATTGAGTAGTTCCTCTGCGTCCTCTGCTCCTCTGCGGTTCAAAGGATCGCAGCGCCAAGACACCAGTGTGCTACGGACCCGTCATCTCACCGTCATCCCGCAGGTTAGCATGATGCGACTCGTCTCCCTTTGCGTCCTCTCTGTAGCCCTCTCAGTATCTGCAAAGGCCCAGTCTCAGCCTTTCCACCTGGAACGCCTCCGCACCGAGTACTCCACAAACCCCATCGGCATCGACGAACCAGCCCCGCGACTCAGCTGGATCCTCCACGCCGATCGGCGCGGCACCATGCAAACCGCGTATGAAATTCGCGTCGCCACCAACCCAGGCGACCTCGCGCGCAAACCGTCGTGGACCTCGGGCCGAATCACGTCCGGCGAGTCGGTCAATCGCGTTTACGCTGGGCCCGCCTTAAAACCCGGCCAACGGTACCACTGGCAAGTCCGCGCGTGGGACGACCAGAACCGCGCGAGCGACTGGAGCACGCCCGCCTATTGGGAAACCGGCATGATGGGCGCCGCCCAATGGAAAGCAAAATGGATCACGCCGGAACTCGGCGAAGACACCACGCGCTCCAACCCAAGTCCACTGCTTCGCGCCGAGTTCGCGCTTGCGGGCACCGTCGCATCAGCACGCGCGTATGTCACGAGCCTCGGTCTCTACGAAATGGAGATCAACGGCAAGCGTGTCGGCGATCACGTGCTCGCGCCCGGCTGGACGAGCTACGACACTCGCCTCCAGTACCAGACCTATGATGTCACCGACTTGCTCCGGAAAGGACCGAACGCCGTCGGCGTAACACTTGGCGACGGATGGTATCGCGGCCGGCTCGCATGGGAAACGCGTCGCAACACATACGGCAAGAGCGTTGCGCTTCTAACGCAGATTGTCGTGCGCTACACCGATGGACGCGAACAGATCATCGCAAGTGGTGAAGACTGGAAGGCGTCAACAGGGCCTATCCTCACATCCGACATCTACAATGGCGAGACGTACGACGCTCGGCGAGAGCAGACTGGATGGAGCCAGGCCGGCTTCGACGATAAGAGCTGGCGTGGCGTTCGGCTCATCGACCATTCGAAGGAGATCCTGATTGCGCCAGCAGGTCCACCCATACGGCGCATCGAAGAGATCAAGCCGCTGAAGATCCTCCGCACACCAGCTGGCGAGACCGTCGTCGACATGGGACAGAACATGGTGGGCTGGGTGCGGCTGCGTGTGCGCGGTGCCGCAGGTACAACCGTGCGACTGCACCACGCCGAAGTGCTCGACAAGAAGGGCAACTTCTATACGGACAATTTGCGAACTGCGCAGCAAGCGGAGACGTACACGCTCAAGGGCGGCAACGACGAAGTATACGAACCGCACTTCACCTTTCACGGTTTTCGCTACGTGAAAGTCGATGGCTTCCCGGGCACGCTCACCCCAAACGCGATAACGGGAATCGTCGTGCACTCCGACATGCCGCGCACGGGACAATTTGCGTCGTCCGACCCGATGTTGAACCAGCTGTACCACAACATCGTGTGGGGACAAAAGGGCAATTTCGTCGGTGTCCCCACGGACTGCCCGCAACGCGACGAGCGACTCGGCTGGACGGGCGACGCGCAAGTCTTCTCTCGCACCGCCGCATTCAACTACGACGTCGCCGGTTTCTTCACCAACTGGCTCGGCGACGCAATTGTCGATCAGCGTGCGATCGGCTCGTTTCCGGACGTCATCCCGGACGTGCTTACACGCGGACAACCAAACGCGACCAGCTCCGCAGGCTGGGGCGACGCAGGCGTGATCATTCCGTGGACGATGTACCTCGCCTATGGAGACACCCGACTCCTTGAAAGGCAATACCCAAGCATGCGTCGGTATGTCGAGTATCAACACAAAGTCGCTGGCGATGCGCTGCTGTGGAATAGCGGTTGGCATTACGGCGACTGGCTCGCGTTCTCGACCGTTCGCGCGGATTATCCCGGCGCCACCACCGACAAGGATCTCATCGCCACGGCGTTCTTCGCGCACGCCGCCGACCTGGTCGCGCGGTCCGCACGCGTACTCGGTAAATCCGACGACGCGCGCACCTATGGCGACCTGTTCGAACGCATCAAGACAGCGTGGAATCGCGAATACGTCACGTCGACAGGACGCATGAGCTCCAATACGCAAACCGCGTATGCGCTTGGCCTCGAGTTCCACCTGTTCCCCGAGGCGAAACGCGCCGATGCCGGGCAACGTCTTGCCGCGAACGTTAAGGAGATGGGTCACCTCACGACCGGCTTCCTCGGCACGCCATATCTCAACAATTCGTTGACGGAGACGGGACATCTCGCCGAGGCGTATCAGTTGCTGCTCAACAAGAAGTATCCGTCGTGGCTGTATCCGATCACGCAGGGCGCGACGAC